>VBAF01000055.1:1145-1599 GCA_005884705.1 Alphaproteobacteria bacterium | reverse complement strand
ACTTTCCCGCCACCGACCTGAAGGCGCTGGTCGACTACGCCAAGGCCAATCCCGACAAGCTCACGGCCGGCACCGCGGGTGTCGGCGCGGCGTCCCACATCGGCGGTCTCTACTTCGAGCAGAAGACCGGTACCAAGGTGCGTTTCATTCCTTATCGCGGCGGCGGTCCGGCGCTGCAGGATCTCGTCGCCGGCCAGATCGACATCATGTTCGACCAGGCCGCCAACTCGATCCCGCAGATCCAGGCCGGCAAGATCAAGGTGTTCGCGGTGACCGCGAAGCAGCGCATGAAGACGATGCCGGACGTCCCGACCGTCGACGAAGCGGGCCTGCCCGGCCTCTACATCGCGGTCTGGCACGGGCTATGGGCGCCGAAGGGGACGCCGAAGGACGTGACGGCAAAACTGACGGCCGCGATCCTGGAAGCCTTGGCCGACCCGCAGGTTCGCGAGCG
>VBAF01000055.1:0-1021 GCA_005884705.1 Alphaproteobacteria bacterium | reverse complement strand
ACCTGGGAACTGAGCGGCCAATACATGGAAAGCTGCAACTGCGACTATCTCTGTCCCTGCATCTACACCAACCCCCAGGCGCCGGCGACGCATGAGCATTGCTACGCGCTCATGGTCTACCGCATCGATCGCGGCCGCCACGGCGCGGTATCCCTCGACGGCCTGAAGTTCGCCCTGGTCATCCGCTCGGGACGCGTCATGGCCGACGGCGGCTGGGTCTTCGGCGTCGTCGTCGACGAGAGCGCGAACGAGGGGCAGCGCAAGGCGCTGGCCGAGATCGTGAGCGGCAAGGCCGGCGGCCCGCCGCAGATGATCCGCGACAACCTGGTGAAGGATTTCCGCGGCGTCGAATACAAGCGGATCGATTTCACCGCCGACGGCCTGCGGCGCGTCACCGACATACCGGGCGTGCTCAGCTTCGAGATCGAGGGCGTGGCCTCGCGCAACCGCTCGGGCGAGCCGTTCTATATCGACAATACAGCCCATCCCGCCAATCGTCGGCTCGCCCTCGCCCGGTCGAAAAAGACCGCAGCCTCCTCGGCAAGGGCAACAACGGGCATTTCGCGCCGTTCGCCTGGGGTGCCTGAGGGGGCCGCCTGATTGGACCTGCTGCTGCGCCAGCGCGTCGTGATCGTGGCGGCGCTCATGAGCATCGCCGCGCTCGCATGGCTTTATCTCTTTCACGAGGCGGCCGACATGACCGCCGCGATGGCGGGCATGGACCGCGCCATGGTCATGCCGCCGAAGAGTGCGGGCGACTTGCTCCTGCTGTTCGTGATGTGGTGGGTGATGATGCTCGGCATGATGCTGCCCGGCGTCGCGCCGGTGATCCTGACCTTTGCCACCGTCAACCGGAACCGGCGTGCCCGCTCTGAACCCTATGTCCCGGCGGCGCTCTTCGCTGGCGGCTACCTGCTGGCCTGGGCAGGCTTCAGCCTCGCCGCCACGCTCGCCCAATCGGCGCTCGAGCGTGCGGCGCTGCTCTCGCCGATGGACATGACGACCGACAGCCGGCTGCTTG
>VBAF01000054.1:432-4173 GCA_005884705.1 Alphaproteobacteria bacterium | reverse complement strand
AGCCCGAGAAGCAGAACGCCTCGGCCCAGGGCCCCGGCAAGAAGGCGCCGGAGCCCGACCAGGCGATCACCTCGACCATCGAGCAGCTCGGCCTCACGCTCCAGAAGGTGAGCGACCAGCTGCGCGAGAAGTACGGCCTTGGCGACAACGTCAAGGGCGTGGTGGTCACCAAGGTGGTGCCCAACAGCCCGGCGGCCGAGAAGCAGCTACAGGCGGGCGACATCATCCTCGAGGTCGACCAGAAGCCGGTGACCACGCCGCAGGAGGTCAGCGAGACTGTGGCCAAGCTGCAGGCGCAGAAGAAGCGCTCGGTCCTGCTGTTCGTCGAGCGCCAGGGCGACCCGCGTTTCGCCGCCTTGAGGCTGTCGAAGTAGCTAGCTGATCTTCACCACCAGCTTGCCGAAGTTCTCGCCCTTGAGCAGGCCGATGAAGGCCTGCGGGGCTTTGGCGAGGCCGTCGACCACGGTCTCTCGGCTCTTGAGCTTGCCGGACGGCAATAGCGGCATGACCTCGTTCACGAAGTCGCCCATCAGGCCGACATGGTCGGACACGATGAAGCCCTGCAAGGTGAGCCGCTTCTGCACGATCGAGAACATCTTGGGCGGACCGGCGATCGGCTGGGTGTCCTGGTACTCCGAGATGGCACCACAGAAGGCGACCCGGCCGGAATTGTTCAGCCGCTCGAACACCGCGTGGAAGATCTTGCCGCCGACATTCTCGAAGTCGGCGTCGATGCCCTGGGGACAGAGCTCGTCGAGCGCCGCGCCGTAGTCGCGCTCGCGGCGATGGTTGAAGCAGGCATCGTAGCCCGCCTCGCGCACCGCCCACGCGCACTTGTCGTCATCGCCGGCGCAGCCCACCACCCGTGCGCCGGCGAGCTTGGCAAGCTGGCCCGCCACCTGGCCGACCGCGCCGGTCGCTGCCGAGACGAACACCGTTTCGCCCGCCTTGGGCTTGCAGATGTGCTTGATGCCGTACCAGGCGGTGAAAGAGGGCATGCCGAGCACGCCGAGCCAGGCCGACAGCGGCACACCGCCGGCCGCCAGTTTGCGCAGGCCCTTGCCGTCATGGACGGTGTGGCTCGCCCAGTTCAGCATGCCGATCACCAGGTCGCCCTTGGCGAAGCCGGGGTTGCGCGATTCGACCACCTCGCCGACCGAGCCGCCGGTCAGCGGCTGGCCGAGCGCGAAGGGCGGCGTATAGGAGCGCATCTCCGTCATGCGCGGCCGCATATAGGGATCGAGCGACAGGAAGCGCTGCTGGACCAGGATCTGGCCATCGGCGAGCGGCGGCAGCGCGACCCTCTCCTCGCGGAAGCAGTCGGCGGTGACGTCGCCGGTGGGGCGCCGGGCGAGCACGATCTGGAGGGCGTCGGTCATGGATCTGGCCTTTCAACGAAGTCGCTGCGGCGATAGCCCTGAAGATAGAGGAGCGCGGTGAGGTCGCCATGGTCGATCCGCGCGGCGACTTCCGCCGCGACCACCGGCTTGGCATGGAAGGCGACGCCGAGCCCCGCGGCCTTGAGCATCGGCAGGTCGTTGGCGCCGTCGCCGACGCTGAGCGCCTCGCCGACAGGCAGGCCGCGCTCGAGGCAGAGGCGATCCAGAGTCGCGAGCTTGGCCTCCTTGCCGAGGATCGGCAGCTCGACCGTGCCGGCCAAGGTCTTGCCGTCATGCTTCAGCAGGTTGGCCGCGTCGAGGTCGAAGCCCAGCGCCTGCTTCACCAGGCCGGTGAAATAGGTGAAGCCACCGGAGACCAGGGCGCAGGTGGCGCCGTGCTTTTTCATCGTGGCGACCAGCGTGGCGCCGCCCGGTGTGTAGCGGATGCGTTTCGCCGCCTCGTCCAGCTTGCTCACCGGCAGGCCCTTCAGCAGGCCGACGCGCTCGGCGAGCGCTGCGGCGAAGTCGAGCTCGCCGTTCATGGCGCGCGCGGTGATCGCGGCGATCCGCTCGCGCAGGCCGAGGAAGTCGGCCAGCTCGTCCAGCATCTCGTTCTCGATCATGGTCGATTCCATGTCGGCCACGAGCAGCCGCTTGCGCCGGTCGGCAGTCGGCAGCACGACCGCGTCGACGCCGGGCAGCGCGACCGCCGCGGATTTACCGTCGAACGGGATCTCGCAGGCGATGCCGCGCGCCAGCCAGTCCGGCGTGCCGACCGCGCCGCCGTTGCTCCACAGCAGCTCGGCGGCGCGCTGCACGGCGCTGTCGTCGAGAGCCGGTGCGATCAGGACGAGGGTGTTCTTCACCCTCCGGCTCTAGCAAACTGCCGCGCGCATGGCCAAGCACGTCCTCGTCGTCACCGGACCGACCGCCTCGGGCAAGTCGGCGCTGGCGCTCGCTTTGGCGGAGAAGCACGGCGGCGTGGTGATCAATGCCGACGCCATGCAGACCTACGACGCCTTGCCGATCCTGACCGCGCAGCCCACCGCGGCGGAACGCGCGCGCGTCCCGCATGCGCTCTACGGCGTGCTGCCGCTCAGCGAGACGCTCTCCGCGGCACGCTGGCGCGATCTGGCAATAACGGAAATTGCCAAAAATCGCGTGCCGATCCTGTGCGGCGGCTCGGGCCTCTACCTGCGCACCCTGATGCAGGGAATTTCCGCCATTCCCGCCGTTCCCGCCGAGCTGCGGGACCAGGCCAATGCGGAATGGCAAGCGATGGGCGCCGAGGCCTTCCGCGCGCGCCTGGCTGCGCGCGATCCCGCGATCGTCGCGCGCCTCAAGCCGGCCGACCGCCAGCGCCATGTCCGCGCCTGGGAGGTCGTGCAGGCGACCGGCCGCCCGCTCAGCGACTGGCAGGAGCGGCCGGGTCCGCCCGCGCCGGGGCAGTTCAGGACCATCCTGCTGGCGCCCGACCGCGCCTGGCTGCGCGCCCGCATCGAGATCCGCTTCGATGCCATGCTGGAGCAGGGCGTGCTCGAGGAGGTGCGTGCGGTGTTCGATCGGCAGCCCGATCCGAGATCGCCGGGTCTGAAAGCGCACGGCGCGCCGGAGCTCTTTCGCTTCTTCCGTGGCGAGCTTAGTCTGCAGCAAGCGCGGCAGATCGCGATCGACCATACGCGGCAATACGCCAAGCGCCAGATGACGTGGTTTCGTCATCAGCTCACCCCAGATGTGGTGGTCGATCCGGCAACCGAGAAACTTTTGGACAAAATCGAGGCCTGAAACTTTACTTTTCGGACCTTGACCCCTATGGTCCGCGCCGCCGCAAACTGGCTGTTTGCGGCACATTTGTCAGTGAAAGGAGCAACGTCGTCATGAAGCCCGAGGAGCCCGCCACGACCGGCGCCGATCTGTTGGTGAAAGCCCTGATCGACGAGGAAGTCGAGGTCGTCTTCGGCTATCCCGGCGGCGCGGTCCTGCCGATCTACGATTCGCTGTTCAAGCAGAACCAGCTGCGCCACATCCTGGTGCGCCACGAGCAGGCCGCCGTCCATGCCGCCGAAGGCTATGCGCGCTCGACCGGCAAGGTCGGCGTGGTGCTGGTGACCTCCGGCCCTGGCGCGACCAATGCGGTGACCGGCCTCACCGATGCGCTGATGGACTCCATTCCGATCGTCTGCCTGACCGGCCAGGTGCCGACCCACCTGATCGGCAACGATGCCTTCCAGGAAGCCGACACCATCGGCATCACCCGGCCGTGCAACAAGCACAATTATCTCGTGAAGTCGGTCGCTGTGCTGTCGCGCACCGTGCACGAGGCCTTCTACGTGGCGCGTTCGGGCCGTCCCGGGCCGGTCGT
>VBAF01000054.1:0-402 GCA_005884705.1 Alphaproteobacteria bacterium | reverse complement strand
CCAAGGACGTGCTGATGAACAAGCACGCCTACTCGGCGCCGCAGAAACCAGTCGAGCACAAGAGCTACAAGCCGGTCACCAAGCCCGAGCGTTCGCGCCTGCACGAGGCGGTCGAGCTGATGGCCAAGGCCAAGCGTCCGGTCTTCTACACCGGCGGCGGCGTGATCAACGCCGGCCCGAAGGCGAGCCAGCTGCTGGCGCAGTTGGTGCGCATGACCGGCTTCCCGATCACCAACACGCTGATGGGGCTGGGCGCCTTCCCGGCGTCGGATCGGCAGTTCCTCGGCATGCTCGGCATGCACGGCACGTACGAGGCGAACCTCGCGATGTACAATTGCGACGTGCTGATCAACATCGGCGCGCGCTTCGACGACCGCATCACCGGCAAGATCGCCGAGTTCT
>VBAF01000053.1 GCA_005884705.1 Alphaproteobacteria bacterium | reverse complement strand
CATCTGATCGACGGCATGCAGGCCAAGGCGCGGCGCGGCGAACCGGTCGATTTCATCGCCGACTTTGCCTACCCCCTGCCCGCCTCGGTGATCATGGACCTGCTGGGCGTGCCGCGTGGCGATCTCGACAGGGTCAAGGTCTGGTCCGACGACATCGCGCTGTTCATCGGCACGGCCCAGGTCACCGGCAACAAGTACCTGCGCGCCGAGGCCGGCGCCAAGGCGATGTCGGATTACTTCCGCGGCCTGGTCGAAGCCCGCACCGCGGCCCCGACCGGCGACATGATCAGCCAGCTCGTGCTGGCGCGCGATGACCGCGATGCGCTCACCACCGATGAGATTATCGGCACCTGCATCCTGCTGCTGTTCGCCGGCCACGAGACCACGACCAACCTGATCGGCAACGGCTTCCTCTATTCCATGCGCAATCGCGACCAGTGGGAGCGGCTGGTGGCCGAGCCGTCGCTCGCCGATGCGGCGGTCGAGGAATATCTGCGCTACGACGGACCGTCCGGCGCGCTCGCGCGCGTGGCGGCTGCCGACATCGAGATGGAGGGCAAGACCATCCGCGAGGGCCAGCGGGTCTTTGCCTTCATGAACTCGGCCAACCGCGATCCCGACGCCTTCGACGATCCGGAGCGCTTCGACATCGGCCGTCCGGCCAACCCCCACGTGACCTTCGGCCACGGCATCCACTTCTGCCTCGGCGCGCCATTGGCGCGGCTGGAATCGCGCATCGCCGCGGTGCGGCTGGCGGAGCGCCTGCCCGCCATCCGCCTGCGCGACGACGGCGAACCCGAGTGGCACGATTCGCTGATCCTCCGCGGCGTGAAGAGCCTGCCGGTCCTGCCGTGAAGGCCATGATCTGCCGCCACTGGGGCGGCCCTGAAGATCTCCGGCTCGAGGACGTGGCCCCCCTGCCGCTGAAGGACGGCCAGGTGCGCATCCTCATCAAGGCGGCGGGCGTGAGCTTCGCCACGACCTTGGTGATTGCCGGCAAGTACCAGCGCAAGCCGCCGCTGCCCTTCGCGCCGGGCACCGAGTGCTCGGGCGTCGTGACCGAGGTCGGCCCTGGCTGCCGGCGGCTCGGGGTCGGCGACGAGGTCGTGGCCGTACTCGACTGGGGCGGGCTCGCCGAGGAGACGGTGGCGCACGAGGTCAATGTCTTCGCCAAGCCGAAGACTGTCGGCTTCGTCGAGGCGATCCAGCTCGCCATTTCCTACCCGACCTCGGCCGGCGCGCTCACCTGGCCGCACGTGCTGGACCTGCAGAAGGGCCAGACCCTGCTGGTCCACGCGGCGGCGGGCGGCGTCGGCATGGCCGCCGTCGAGATCGGCAAGATCCTGGGCGCCACGGTCATCGCGACCGCGGGCGGCGCGCGCAAGACCGCCTTCGCCAAGGCGCACGGCGCCGACCATGTGATCGACTACAGCACGTCGGACTTCCGCGACGAGGTGCTGAAGCTCACCGACGGTCGCGGCGTCGATCGCGTCTACGACCCGGTCGGCGGCGACGTCTTCAGCCAGTCGCTGCGCTGCCTTGCGGTCGAAGGCCGCATCTGCCCGATCGGTTTCGCCGGCGGCACCATCCCGCAGGTTCCGGTCAACATCCTGCTGGTCAAGTCGATCGCCGTGATGGGCTTCAACTACGGATACTACGTGGGCTGGAGCCCGCACGACGCGCGCTTCGAGGAGTCCGACAAGACCCTCGCCCTTATGGCGCGCATCCGCGGCTGGTGCGAAGCCGGCCTCTGCCGGCCCCATGTCGATCGCACTTACCGCCTCGAGGAGGCGCCCCAGGCCATGCAGGCGCTGCTCGAGCGCTCGGTCACCGGACGGGTCGCGGTGGTAATGGACTGACCGCTACTGCTTCTTGGTCAGCGGGCCTTCGAACTTGCAGTAGCCATCGAGTATGATCTTGGACCCGCCGGCCCCGATTGTGCCGGCGACGTCGATCGTGTTGCCCTGGCCGAGCTTGGCCACGGCCTTGAACGCGCCGCCCTGGCCCAGGGTCGCGTCGAAGTGGCGCTGCTCGCGGCCCTCCTGCTGGAAGTCGCCCTTCACGTCATTGCCGTTGACGGTAACGTTGACGGTCATCTTGTAGCCGGGACACTTGCTGGCGCCGCGCACGTTCACGCCGGGGCCGGTCCAGGTGTAGGCCGCCTGCTGGGCAGAGGCCGCGCCGGCGAACAGGGCGGCGGCAAAGACGCTGGCGAGGATGGCTTGCTTGGTCACGGCTACTCGTCTCCTTGGTCTGGTGGTCGTTATTTGCGGGTGAGCTTGCCCTCGAACTTGCAATAGCCGTCGAGCAGGATGCGGCTCTCCTTGTCGGCAATCGTGCCGCTCACGTCCACGACATTGCCCTCGCCGACATCGGCCTTGGCCTTGAAAGCGCCCTTGTCGTCCAGCGTCGCCGCGAACGGCCGTTCCGGCCGGCCCTGCTGCTTGAACAGGCCCTTGACTGCCTTGCCGTCCACACTGACATCGATGGTGATCTGGTAGGTCGCGCACTTCGAGCTGCCGAGGACGCCGGTCCCCATGCCGGTCAGGGTATAGACCACAGAGTCGGCCCAGGCAGCGCCGATGCCGAACAGCGCCAGGACGGCCATCGCCAACGTCACGATCCTCATCTCTCCCGCTCCCCCATTCAGAAGAAGTCGCGGATCGCGTCGAGCACCGCGGCCGGCTTCTCCTGTCCGACCGCATGGCCCGCCTTGGCGATCCTGACCAGCTTTGATTTTGATATCGCCTTTTTGAAGGCATCACCATAGACCGGCGGGATCAGCGCGTCTTCCTTGCCCCACACGATCAGCGTCCGCGCGGTAATCCGGTAAAGCCGCCCGGCGAGGCCGCGGTCGGGAATCGGGAACAGCAGCTTGCCCGCCATGCCGAGCCGCCGGGCATTCATGACCAGGAACTGTTTCAGGAATTCGATGTCGCCCATGTCGCCGCCGCCCGCCGTCAGCAGCTTGCGGCCCGCCTCGGCGTCATGAAACAGCAGCGGCGGCAGCTCAAAGGGCAGCTTGGCAAAGATATCGGCGATCGGATGCTCGTCGAGCCACAGGCCGGCCGGCGCGATCAGGCAGAGCTTGCCGATCTCGGTATGGGCGATCGCCGCCATCTCTGCCGCGATCATGCCGCCCATCGAATGGCCGACCACGATCGGCTTCCGGAGCTTCAGCTTCTCCAGGACGTCGAGCGCGTGCAGCGTGACGTCGAGCATGTCGCGCAGGCCGTCCTCGCCCTCCGAGCGGCCGTAGCCCGGCAGCAGGGGCGCCACGACCCGGTACTTGGTGGCGAGCGCCGCGAGCAGCGGATCGTTCGGCATGTGTCCGCCGGCGCCGTGAAGGAACAGCAGGTCGCGGCCCTTGCCGGCCGCGACGACCTCAAC
>VBAF01000634.1 GCA_005884705.1 Alphaproteobacteria bacterium | reverse complement strand
GCCGACCGAAGCCTCGGTCAAGCCAAACAGCTCCTGCAGCAAAGCCGAGCGCTCTGCCGCGCCAAGCCCCGCCAGCAAATACGCGCTGCCGCCGGTCAGCGAAAATCCGAAGCCTTCGATCGGCTGGAAGGTCCGGTTGTCGTCGATGTCGATCGTGGGGAGCGACTCTTGCGGCATCGATCTGGAAAATGCCACCGGCTGCATCGGTTGCAGCAGCGCATTGGCATCACGCGTAACCCAGCCCTCGATCATCATGCTTTAT
>VBAF01000633.1 GCA_005884705.1 Alphaproteobacteria bacterium | reverse complement strand
GCGCCCGGATCAACTGCGCAAACCAGTCGAACGACGCCGTGGGAACACGCCTCTGGGTCGGGTAATCGACGTAGACGATGCCAGAGCGGTTCGCAAAGCCGGAGCCCCATTCGAAATTATCGAGGAGCGACCAGATAAAATAGCCACGCACATCCACGCCGGAAGCAACCGCCTGCTCCAGCGCCTTGGTATATTTGGCGAGATAGGCAACGCGCCCGCCATCGTTCACCGCGCCCGCTTCATCCAGCGTCTCCTTGGCGCCGTAGCCGTTCTCCGTGACGTAGATCGGCAGCTTGTAACGCCGATGCGTCGCGAGCAGCTCGTCGCGGAACGCGTCCGGGTCGATGCGCCAGCCGACGCCGGTCAGGGGGACATCGTGCGGCGCATCGGCCCAGGCAAAGCCAAGCGGGCCCGGATCGGCGCGCGCATAGATCGGGCAATAGTGGTTGAGGCCGAACCAGTCGATCGGCTGGGCGATGCGCGCCATGTCTCCCGCCCGCGTGAATTCCTGCAGGCCCTCGACCAGCTCGGGCGGGTATTCGGCGAGGCATTGCTCCAGCAGGCGTCCAGGATACCGGCCGCAACTGCGTCCTGCGGCGCGGCGCTGATCGGCAGGCAAACCTGCCGGTTGTAGATCGCGCCCAGAAGAGCCCCCGGCGCCAACGCCCCGAGGGTGCGGACCGCTTCGCCGTGCGCGAGATTCACATGGTGAGCCGCCTGCAGGAAACTCCGCCGGTCGGCGATGCCGGGGGCATTCCAGCCCATGCCGTAGCCGAACAGCGTGCACACATTGGGTTCGTTGAAGGT
The DNA here is from genome assembly GCA_005884705.1 of Alphaproteobacteria bacterium. Classification (GTDB taxonomy): domain Bacteria; phylum Pseudomonadota; class Alphaproteobacteria; order Reyranellales; family Reyranellaceae; genus Reyranella. The sequence goes on along the minus strand of VBAF01000633.1, from coordinate 1,295 downwards.
GGCAAAATGCCGGACCCGGTCGCCATAGCGGCGCGCCACCAGGGCGGCATAGTCGGCGAACCAGAGAGCGACATCGCGATTCTGCCAGCCGCCAAGATCATCCAGCGCCTGCGGCAAATCCCAATGATACAGGCACAGCCAGGGCTCGATGCCGTTGCGCAGCAGTTCGTCGATCAGACGATCGTAGAAGTCGAGGCCCAGGCTGTTCGCCTGGCCGCGGCCTTGCGGCAACACGCGCGGCCAGGCCACGGAAAACCGGTAGACCTGCGCGCCGAGGCGCCGCATCAGCGCCACGTCTTCGGGGTAGCGATGGTAGTGGTCGCACGCCACATCGCCGGTATCGCCATTGGCAATGCGGCCGGTCTGTCGGCTGTACAGATCCCTGCGGCGGCCCGCTCGATCTGATATGCCGCAGTGGAGACGCCCCACTTGAACGATGCCGGCAGCGCCAAAGCGGACGGCACGGGGCGCGCCGGCACGGCGTCGATCTCGGTTCCAGCCACGGGACACCCCCTCAAGTCTGCGCATGACATTACCCGGACGCGCGCTCTGCCTCCACCTGCAGCACGCGTTGGTAAAATCCGTCGAACACCCTGGCCTGGCCAACGGCCACGACCGCGGCCGACGGAAGGTCCGCCACCAGCACCTCGGCCATCTCACGTTGGGCCGTTACATCGAGCGCATTGGTTGCCTCCGCCAGGAAAATCCAGTCGGGCCGATGAAGCAGGATGCGGGCGAAGCTGAGCCTTTGCTGCTGCGCCGCGGAGAGCACATGCTCCCAACTGTCCACCACGCCAAGATGGGCTACCCAATCGCCCAGGCCGACGCGACGCAACGCCGACTTGATGTCGTCCGGCACGCACACGCCAAGGGTCAGCGGGTAGCAAACGGCTTCGCCCAAGGCGCCCACGGGCAAATAGGGCCGGTCACTGGCGATGAAGATGTTCGCGCCGGCCGGCAGCGTCACCTTTCCGGCGCCCCAGGGCCAAAGCCCCGCAATGGCGAGAATGAGCTTGTGGCACACCTGCGTGTCGCCTGCGATCAGCACATGCTCGCGCGGGCCGACCTCGGCGGTTACTTCGTGCATCAACGGCACCCCATCGTGCTCCATCACGCGCACGCCGGCGAGACGCAGCGAGGCGCCCTCATGCCTCACCTCGATGCGGTTCTCGCCGAGTTTCTCCTGGAGCCCGTCCATTGCATCCTGCAGTGCCATCACGCGTTCGACGGAGGCACGCCATAGGGAGATGGTGGAAAGATTGTCGACGGGAAACGACAGTGCGGCGGTGACTTGC
>VBAF01000109.1 GCA_005884705.1 Alphaproteobacteria bacterium | reverse complement strand
CAAGGTGCGCGGCATGTTCGTCGATCCCGAGCAGATCGCCGAGATTTCCCGGAAGCATCCCGGCCTCGGCCGCCTGCGGCTGGTGGTCGACTGGGTCAATCAGGCCGACGTCATGACCTTGAAGGTCGAGGCGCCGCAGCCGTCGCCCGATCTCGAGAAGGCGATGACCGACACCATCCGCACCGTTTGCAAGGTCGGCGGCAAGGTCGAGTTCGCCTCGGTCGGCGCTCTGCCCAACGACGGCAAGGTGATCGACGACGTCCGCAAATATACCTGAGGCACCCCGTTCTGCGGTACTCGAGTACCGCCGGCTCAGTTCACGTCCATCTTGAGCCCTTCCTTGTCGATCACGCCCTTCCAGAGTGCGACTTGGGCGTCGACGAGGTCCTTGAACTGCTCGGGCGTCGAGTAGGCGGGGAAGCCGGCCATCGTCCGAAAGCGCTCGCGCGTCGCCTCGGCGCGCAGCCACAGCTTGATCTCCTCGTTGTAGGCATCGACCACCGGCCGCGGCGCGCCGGCCGGCAGGAAGACGCCGAACCAGGTCGAGACGTCGAACGGCTTGAGCTCGGCCATGGTGCCGGCGATCGGCGGCACCTCGGGCGTGAGCGGGTTGGCCTGGGCCGAGGTCAGCCCGAGCGCGCGCAGCTTGCCGGCGCGCATGAACTCGATGCTGGTGGTGAGGTTGTCGAAGAAGAACTGGGTGATGCCCGCCACCAGGTCGTTGAGCGCCGGCGCCGCCCCGCGATAGGGCACGTGCTCGGCCTTGGTCCCGGTGAGCTGCAGGAACCACGCGCCCGACAGATGCGGCGACTGGCCGGTGCCGGACGAGGCGTAGGACGCCGTACCGTTCTGCGCCCTCAGCCAGGCGACGAACTCCGGCACCGTCTTGGCCGGCACCGAGGGATGCACCAGCAGCACGTTGGGCGCGGTGATGACCTTGGAGACCCCGATCAGGCTGTCCGGCCTATAGGGCATGTTGCGGTAGAGCGAGTAGGCGATCGACTGCGGCCCGATATTGCCCATCAGCGCGGTGTGGCCGTCGGCGGTGGCCTTCGCCACCTCGGTAGAGCCGATCACGCCGCCTGCACCCGACTTGTTGTCGACCACGCACGACTGGCCCCACGCCGCCTGCAGATGGGCGGCCAGCAGCCGGGCGACGATGTCGGTGGTGCCGCCGGGCGCCGCCGGCACGACGATGCGCACGCCCTGGCTCGGCTTCCAGCCCGACGACCCGGATTGGGCGCGCAGCCCGCGCGACAGCAGGACGACCGAAGGCAGGACGGCCGCGCCGGCCAGGCTGGCGCGCCGGGTGAGACGTCTGGTCACGGTTTCCTCCACACTTCGACGCGACCGTGCCGCACCCGTGCCGCACTGGCAAATCTGCCACAATTGCCGTATCAAGTTCGCTGCGCGGCCAGCCCCGGATTTCCCCTTTCCGCAACGGGCCCCGTGCCAAGGAGGATAGATTGAAGAGACGCAGCTTCGTCTCCGGAACGATCGCGCTCGCATCAGCCGCCGCTCTGGTCCGCCCCGCCTTCGCGGCCACCGTCAAACCCTATAGCTGGGACCTCAATCCGCCGACCGACACGCGCGACAACTTCATCGCCTGGGGCAAGGGTCGCGGCGAGGATGCGGGCTTCCTCGGCCAGCGCTGGGATCGCTTCCAGGCGCTCCTGAAGAACAAGGACATCTGGAGCCCGTCGACCATCCGCGCCTTCCTGCTGACGCCGCGCGAGGAATTCGCCGCGGTCAATCCGGCGATCCACAAGCGCGCCTACGAGCACAACTTCCTCGACATTGGCTATGGCGTCACCATGTCGGGCCCGCATCTGCAGGGCCGCATGACCAACGTCATCGACGTCAAGCGCGGCGAGAAGGTGCTCGAGATCGGCACCGGCTCGGGCTGCCAGTCGGCCTACATCGCCAACCTGACCGAGAACGCCTACACGATCGAGATCATCAAGCCGCTCGCCGACCGCACGCGCGGCGTCTACGACAAGCTGATCGAGAAGGGCTACACCGAGTACCAGCACGTCAAGAGCAAGCAGGCCGACGGCTACTACGGCTGGGAAGAGGCGGCACCGTTCGACAAGATCATCGTGACCTGCGGCATCGACCACGTCCCGCCGCCGCTCTTGCAGCAGCTCAAGGCCGGCGGCCTGATGGTGATCCCGGTCGGCCCGCCGGGCGCGCAGCGGGTGCTCAAGGTCGCCAAGAACCAGGGCGCCGACGGCTCGATCACGACCAGCCGCGAGGACATCTACGGCGGCAAGATCGTCAACTTCGTGCCGTTCACCAAGCTCGAAGGCGACAAGATCGTCGGCAACCACAATCGCTGATCATGGCTGGCAGCGCGGCACTCCAGTGCCGCTTTTCCTCGCCTGTGCTGCGACCGCATGAGCGCCACTTCGGCGAATTCACATTCGCCTTCAGTGGCGCGCTCCCGGCAGGAACCATGACTTGAGCGTTACCGTCGACCTCGACCACCGCCCGCCGCTCTCCTTCTACCTTTCCGTCGGACTGGTGGCCGGCAGCATCATCGCGCTGCAGATCGGCATCATGCGGGTCTTCTCGGTCGGCAGCTGGGCGCATTTCGGCTCGCTGGTGGTGAGCCTCGCCATGTTCGGCTTCGGCCTCACCTCGGCGGTGATGTGCGTCGGCAAGGGCTGGTTCGAGCGTCACTGGCAAGGTGCCGTGAAGGGCGCGCTGCTCGCCTTCGGGCCGCTCATGGTGGTGTGCAACCTCGCCGCCCAGCAGGTGCCGTTCAACGCCATTTTCCTGATCTCCGACCCGATGCAGAAGTGGCGGCTGTTGGCCAACTTCGTGCTCTACTTCCTGCCGTTCCTGGCCGGTGCGCTTTATCTCGGCGTGGTGTTCCTGAAAGCGCAGAAGAGCTTCAATCGCGTCTACTTCGCCGATCTGGTGGGCTCGGGCCTGTGCGGGCTGTCGGTGCTGCTGGCGATGTACGCCTTCACGCCCGACGACATCATCATGGCGCCGCTGATGCTGTGGCTGGCCGGCGGCGTGCTGTGGTTCGTGGCCTTCGGCGACCGCCGCGGCATCGCGGCAATCGTCGGCGTCGCCGTCCTGTCGGCCGCCGTGCACTACGTCGCGCCGCCGGTGCTGGGCATCCCCAAGCTCGCGGTGTCGGACTACAAGGGCGTCGCCTACGTCCGCAAGTTCCCGGACAACCAGCGCGTCTACGAGCGCGCCTCGCCGTTCGGCTACCTCGAGGTCTACTCCTCGTCCTACCTGCATTTCGCGCCCGGCCAGTCGGACAATGCGGCGTTCAACCTCAAGACCATGCCGGCCAACGCCTATCTCGGCCTGTACATCGACTCCGAAGGTCCGTCGGGCATCATCAAGGACCTGCCGGCG
>VBAF01000108.1 GCA_005884705.1 Alphaproteobacteria bacterium | reverse complement strand
CCTCGATCCGCCCGTCAAAGCCATCCATCGCGCTCTCCCTATCTCCAGGTCTTGCGCTTCTTCCAGCGCCTCTTGCCGCGGGCGCCCTGTTCCTTGATGCCGAGATAGAACTCCCTGATGTCCTCTTTCTGCAGCAGCCGCTGGCAGGTGTCGGCCATGACGATGCGGCCGACCTCGAGGACATAGCCGAAATCCGCGGTCTGCAGCGCCATGTTGGCGTTCTGCTCGACCAGCAGGATGGTGACGCCGCGCTCGCGGTTGATGCGCACCACGATCTCGAAGATGTCCTTCACCAGCTTCGGGCTGAGGCCGAGCGACGGCTCGTCGAGCAGCATCAGTCGCGGCCGCGCCATCAGCGCGCGACTGATCGACAGCATCTGCTGCTCGCCGCCCGACAGCGAGCCCGCGCGCTGGTCGGCGCGCTCGCGCAGCACCGGGAAGTAGCCGAATACCGCCTCGAGGTCATGCGCCACGCCGTCCGAATCGCGCCGCGTGTAGGCGCCCATGGCGAGATTCTCGCGCACCGTCAGGAAAGGGAAAACCTCGCGGCCTTCGGGCACGTGGCTGACGCCGAGCCGCATCACCTTGTCGGGATCCATGCGCTGGATCTCGCGGCCCTCGAACAGCACGTTGCCCTTCTGCGGGTCCATGACGCCGCAGATGGTCTTTAGCACCGTCGACTTGCCGGCGCCGTTGGCGCCCAGGATGGTGACGATCCCGCCGCGCGGCACGTCGAACGAGACGCCGCGGATCGCCATGATCGGCCCGTAATAGGTCTCGATGTTGCTGACCTTGAGGATCGGCTCAGCCACGGTCAGCCTCCGAGATACGCGCGGATGACTTCGGGGTGCGCCTGCACCTCGGCGGGCACGCCGGTGGCGATCGGCCGGCCGTAGTTCAGCGCCATCACGCGGTCGGACACAGCCGAGACCAGGCTCATGTCGTGCTCGACCATCAGCACGGTGATGCCGAGCACGTTCTTGATGTCCTGGATCCAGAACGCCATGTCCTCGGTCTCCTCGACATTGAGGCCGGAGGAGGGCTCGTCGAGCAGCAGCAGCCTGGGATCGGTGCAGAGCGCGCGGGCGAGCTCGGTCACCTTGCGCACGCCGTAGGGCAGGTTGACGATCAGGCTGTCGCGATATTGCTGCAGGTCGAGGAAATCGATCGCCTTCTCGACCGCCTCGCGATGCTCGATCTCCAGGCGCCGCACCGACGGCAGGAAGAGCAGCTCCGACCAGAACGACGACCGCTTGTGGGCGTGCCGCGCCAGCAGCAGGTTCTGCAGGAGCGTCGCGTGCTCGAACAGCTCGATGTTCTGGAAGGTGCGGGCGATGCCCAGCGCCGCGATCAGGTGCGGCGGTACGTTGGTGATGTCGCGGCCGGCGAAGCTGAGCTTGCCGCCGCTCGGCTCGTAGATGCGGCTCACCAGATTGAAGATCGTGGTCTTGCCTGCGCCGTTCGGCCCGATGATGGTGAAGACCTCGCCCTGCTCGACGTCGAAGCTCACGCCGTCGACCGCCTTGATGCCGCCGAAGTTGATCGAGAGGTTGTTGGCGGTGAAGAAGCTCATCGCAGCCGCTCCGAGCGCATGTAGCTCTTCTGCCGCTTGAAGGTCGACGCCTTGTACATCGGGAAGGTCGAGAAGAAGAGCTTGATCTTGAGCCAGCGGCCATACATGCCGAGCGGCTCGAGCAGGATCACCAGCACCAGGATCAGGCCGAAGATGCCGGCCTCGACGCCGGGCTTGGCGAGGAACGCGCCGACCGCCGCCCCCACGCTGGCGACCGGGGTGATGCCGGTGGCGGCCGCAAACTCGGCCATGCTGTCGGGAATCGAATCGCGCAGGATGGCGATGAGCGGCGGCAGCAGGGCCACGAACACCGCGCCGAACAGCGCGCCGTGCAGCGAACCCAGTCCGCCCACGATCACCAGCAGCAGGAACTGGATCGACAGCAGGATGTTGAAGATGTCGGGCGCGAGGAAGGCGATCTTGTGCGCAAACAGCGCGCCGGCCAGCCCCATCACGCCGGCGGAGTAGGCGAAGGCCATCGATTTGTAGATCGCCAGGTTCACGCCCATCGACTGGGCGGCGATCTCGCTGTCGCGGATCGCGATCCAGGCGCGGCCGGTCGGCGCGCGCAGCAGGTTGCGCGTGAGCCAGAGCACGATCACCAGGAAGAACAGGCAGAGATAGTAGAAGGAGCGGTCGTCGGCGAACGCGACGCCGAAGATCACCGGCCGGTCGACCTTCATGCCGGCGAAGCCGTGCGTCACCGACTCCCAGCGGCTGAACACTTCCTGGATGATCACCGAGAAGGCGAGCGTGGCGATCGCCAGGTAGATGCCGGTCATGCGCAGCGCCGGCAGGCCGACGATCAGGCCGCAGGCCGTGGTGATCGCCACCGCCAGCCCCACCGCCACCACCCAGGGCGCGCCGTGCATGATGAAGAAGGCGTGGGCGTATGCGCCGATGCCGAGGAAGGCGGCGTGGCCGAGCGACACCAGGCCGGTATAGCCGACCAGCACCATCAGCGAGACGCCGCAGATCCCGTAGATGAACACCCAGGTCGACTCGCCGACATAGTACTCGTCCATCAAGAGCGGCAGGACCAGCACGGCGACCGCGAGCAGGCCGTACCAGAAGACATCGACCCTGTCGCGGAACAGGCGGATGTCCTGGTTGTAGGAGGTCTTGAAGGGGAAGCGCATGACCGTCCTAGACCTTCTTGCGCGTGAGCGTGCCGAACAGGCCCTGCGGACGTACGATCAGCATCAGCAGCAGCACGATGTAGGGCGCAGTGTCCTTGAAGCCTTCGGGCAGCGTGGCGCCGGCATAGAGCTCGATCAGCCCGATGATGATGCCGCCGAACAGCGCGCCGGGGATCGAGCCGAAGCCGCCCAGCACCGCCGCCGCGAACGCCTTCAGCGCCACCGCGAGGCCCATGTTGGTGTCGATCAAGGTCACCGGCGCCAGCAGGATGCCGGCGGCGGCCGCGACGCCGGCGGAGATCGCCCAGATCAGCGAGAAGATCAGCTTCACCGGGATGCCCATGTAATAGGCGGCGAGCTGGTTCTGCGAGGTCGCCTGCATGGCGACGCCGAGGCGGGTGTGGTTGAAGAAGGCATAGAGCACGCCGCACAGGACCAGCGTGCCGGCGATGATCGACAGGTATTGGTGGCTCAAGGTGACGCCGCCGATGGTCCAGACGCCGCCGAAGGGCGTCGGCAGGGTGTAGATCTCCGAGCCCCAGGTGACGCTGGCGAAGGTGCGGAACATCGCGCCGAGACCGATCGTCAGCATGACCACGGCGAACTGCGGCTGGCCGATCACCTGGCGCAGCACCACGCGATCGAGCAGGGCACCGAACGCGCCAATCACCACCACGGCGATCACGAAGCCGACCCAGTAGTCGAGCCCCCACCAGACCACCGCCATGTAGCAAACGAAGGCGCCCAGTGTGAGAAGGTCGCCCTGGGCGAAGTTCACCAGCTCGGTCGCCTTGTAGATCAGGACGAAGCCGAGGGCGACAAGGCCGTAAATGCATCCAACGGCCAACCCGTTGAGGGTCAGTTGGAGAAAAATAACCAGTTTCCAGCCCCTACTAACGGGCGATCTGAGCCGCCTCGCACGCCAACTATGATCGGCTGTTCAGCAGAGTCAACGCGGGATACGCGCGACGCATGCCGAGCCCGTTTTCTGCGCCAACGAGGCGATGCAGGTCTTCGGCGGCGCGGACTACCTGCGCCGCGCCAAGATCGAGCGGGCTTTAGCTCTCGCGTTCATATTCCTCTCCCCCGCTAGGGCGAGAAGGCGAGGAGAGGGAGCCTCGGCGAGAGTGCGCCCCTCTCCCAACCTCTCCCCCTATCGGGGGAGAGGAGGAACGCTATGATGACTGCATGGCTACACCCCCTTTGACGACGCCCGCAGAACGCGTGGCCCTGTTCCAGCAGCTCTTCTCCGATTCGATCCCGCACAACAAGGCGCTCGGCATCAAGGTGCTGGCGATCGCGCGC
>VBAF01000107.1 GCA_005884705.1 Alphaproteobacteria bacterium | reverse complement strand
CGCGGACCGGCCGCGACTTTCCGACCTGGACGGTGGGCTTCCTGACCTGCGGCCTGCTGCCGGTGCTGGCCTTCGTCCTGGCCGGCGCCAACACGCCGTGGGATGTGCCGGTGCTGCGCGGCTTCAACTATCGCGGCGGCTTCGTGCTGGTGCCGGAGTTCGTGGCACTGTTTGCAGCACTCTCGACCTACACCGCGGGCTTCATCGCCGAGGTGGTGCGGGGCGGCATCCTGTCGGTGCGGCAGGGCCAGATCGACGCCGCCCGCGCGCTCGGCCTCACCCCCGGCCGCATCGTGCGGCTGGTGGTGATCCCGCAGGCGATGCCGGTGATCATCCCGCCGATCACCAGCCAGTACCTCAACCTGATCAAGAATTCCTCGTTTGGCGCGGCGATCGCCTATCCCGAGATCGTCGCGGTGTTCATGGGCTCGGCCCTGGTCTCGACCGGCCAGTCGATCGAGATCATCGCCATTACCTTGGCGATCTACCTGACGCTCAGCCTCGCGGTGTCGGTCTTCATGAACTGGTACAACGCCCGCCATCGGCTGGTCCGCCGATGATCGCCTGGTTGCGCCAGCGCTTGTTCGCGACGCCGGTCGACGCGGCGGTCACGCTGGTCTGTCTCTACATGGTCTGGCGCCTTTCGGTGCCGCTGGTGCACTGGCTGCTGCTCGACGCGACCTGGAGCGGCTCCAGCCGCGACGACTGCACGGGCGCCGGCGCCTGCTGGGTGTTCGTGCGCGTGCGCTTCGGCCAGTTCATGTACGGCCAGTATCCGCTCGGCGAGCGCTGGCGGGTCGATCTGGTGGGCGCGCTGTGGCTGATGGTGACGCTCGCGCTGTCGTGGCGCGGCCTGCCGCGCCGGGCGGGCGCGACGCTCGCCGCCGTCCTGCTGCTGCCGCCGGTCGGCATCGTGGTGCTGCACGGCGGCTGGGGCACCGGGCTGCGCCTGGTCGAAACGCGGGAGTGGGGCGGGCTGATGCTGACCCTGTTCCTCACCCTCTATGCCGGCCTGATCGCCATCCCGCTCGGCGTGCTGCTGGCGCTCGGCCGCCGCTCGCGCCTGCCGCTGGTCCGCTTCGCCTCGGTGGTGTTCATCGAATTCTGGCGCGGCGTGCCGATCATCACCGTGATCTTCCTCGCCTCGCTGCTGTTGCCGCTGATCATGCCGACCGGCTTCGACATCGACCGGCTGGCGCGGGCCGTCATCGGCCTGGCGTTCGTCATTGCGGCCTACATGGCCGAAGCCGTGCGCGGCGGCCTGCAGGCGTTGCCCGAGGGCCAGACCGAGGCCGCCCAGGCGCTCGGGCTGGGCTATTGGGGCATCCAGCGCATGATCGTGCTGCCCCAGGCGCTGCGCATCGCGCTGCCCGCCATGACCAACGAGGTGATCTCGCTGTTCAAGAGCACCACCCTGGTGCTGATCGTCTCGATCTTCGACCTGCTCGGCATCGCCCAGGCGGCGCTGGCCGACCCGGCGTGGGTCGGCATGAACATGGAGGCCTACGTCTTCGCCGGTGCGATCTATTGGTTCGCCTGTTTCGGCCTGTCGCAGTGGAGCCGGACCCGGGAGCGCCGGCTGCAGCTCGCCCATGGCCGTTAGACCTGCGCAGGATGGTCCGCTAGCGGGCGGCGATCCGTCCTTGCGGGGGCGCCGGCTTGTAGCGCGGTATCCTAACACCGCGAGGGGTTAGGGGTGTGTGAGCGAGACTCGGCCCAAACCCCTTTACCATCGGCGTCGGAGGCTTCCCACCGAGATGGGAAGTTTCGGGCCGAGCGCTGTTCAGGCCGCGAACGAGCGTAGCACCTCGCCCGGACGGCTCTTGGGATCGGCGCAGAAGCCGGTCTGGTCGGCCACGCGTGCGCCATTGATCCAGGTACCATGCAGGCCGACCGCGGTCGTCGTCAGCCGCGCTGCCCCCGCGGGCAGGTCGTGCGCCCGCCGCTTGGGGCCGCGCGCCACGGTCGCGGGATCGAACACCATCAGGTCGGCGGCGTAGCCCGGCTTCAGCAGGCCGCGCCCCTCGATGCCGAACAGCTTGGCCGGCTGGCCGGTCAGCCGATGCACCGCCTGCGCCGTGTCGAGCACGCCGAGATCGCGG
>VBAF01000106.1:3545-4439 GCA_005884705.1 Alphaproteobacteria bacterium | reverse complement strand
TCCCACAAGAAGGTGTGCTCATGACCGTCATGTTTCATGATGGAAATCGACAGCTGCAGGATCAGTTCGATAGTCGGAGGATCGCCGACCGTCTTGAAGAAAAGCTGACCCGCTTTGTCTTCAACGAAGGGGATCGCGCCTTCATGCAAGGAGCGATGTTCTTTTTCCTCGCCACGGCGGATGCCGACGGACGCCCCGACTGCTCCTTCAAAGGCGGTCCGCCCGGCTTTGTGCGCGCGGTGGGTGATAGCGAGCTTGTCTTTCCCGATTACGACGGAAACGGCATGTTCAAGAGCCTCGGCAATCTTTTGGTCAATCCGGCGGTCGGCCTGCTTTTCATCGACATGGGCGAAAAGCCCAAACGGATCCCCTGATGGAGCGCTTCGCCGGGGCGCAGTTGCTGGTGCGCGTCACGGTTCGCGCCATCTTTCCCAACTGCCCGCGCTACATCGTGACACCTGGATCGACCGAGCCATCGAGGTACGCGCCAAAGCCTGGATACGTGCCGCCGGAACCAGCCTGGAAGGGCTTCGACGACTTCAAAGCCTATATGCATCCTCGGCAGAAGACACCACAGGGTGAATGAGGACTACCGATGGCAGGCGCCGGACGATACTGAAAAGCCTCTGCCCGCTAAACGCGTTCGATCCGCGGGTGGCCGAACAAGCCGTGCGGTCGCATCATCAGCATCATCAGGATTGCCACGTACGGGACGACCGCGCCGAAGCCGCTGCCAAAGACTCCGTCGAGATAACCGGCCCCGAGGCTTTCGAGCATCCCGATGGCGATCGCTGCCACGATCGTCCCGGCGACGCTGTCGAGCCCGCCGATGATGACGATCGGAAAGATCTTCAAGCCGACGAGCGCTACACCGAAGCCGCTGCCGGCGACGAA
>VBAF01000106.1:0-3513 GCA_005884705.1 Alphaproteobacteria bacterium | reverse complement strand
GTCAGCCCCCAGACGAACAGCAGATGGCGGTCGACATCGATCCCTGCCGACATGGCCGCCTGGGGATCGTCGGCGATCGCGCGCAAGGCGACGCCTGTTCGGCTGATGCGGTAGAACAGGCCGATCGCGGCGGTGCAGAGGACGGCAACGCCAGCGGCCGCCAGTTTGTTGGCCGGAACGTCGATTCCGCCTACCGTCCAAGGTTCGCTCAGCATCGAGGATGGGATCAGTCCGGACACGCTCGGAAACAGCAACGGCGCCAGGCCGCGCAGGATCATGCCGAGTCCGATCGTCACCATGATTGCGGCGATCGCCGGCCGGGCGACCAGGCGGCGGACCACGAAGCGGCAGAAGCATGCCGCCAGCGCAATCATGCCGATCCCGGCGAAGGCCAATGCGCCGACCGCTCCCAGCTGCAGCAGGTGCATGCCGACTCCGGCCAGCAGCGCACCCAGCATGATCCATTCGCCGATTGCAAAATTGATCATGGCGGACGCCTTGTAGACGAGCACGAACGCCAACGCGATCAGCGCATAGATCGCACCGGCCAAGGCGCCGTCGATGACGAGGGCGAGGAAGTACTGCACCACCTGCGAGCCTCGGTCGGACTTACGACTTATGCAAGAGCCCGTCCGCCAAGCATCGTCCGCGCGGCTCGGAAACGTGATTCGCGCACCATTGCCGAGCGCGCCCGGCTGTCGCATCATGGAGTCATGGCCCGCCTTCGCGTCCTTGCCGCCATTCTCGCCTGCTTCGCTGTTCTTGCCGGCAGCATGAGCGTGTCGGCTGCCGCCTCCGGCAGTGGCGCCATCACGGGGTCCCTCACCGCCACGGCACCGTGCAGCGCTTGCGATGATTGCGACAAGGTGCCGTGTCCCGTCCCGATGGCCGATTGCATCCAGATGCACGCCAGCCCCGGGCCCGCCCTGCTCGCATCTGCCGTGCGCCTGACGGCCGTTCCTTTCATCGCTTTTCGGTGGTCGCCTGCGGATACGTCGCTGAGCGGCCTGTCGCCTCCTCCAGAGCCCTTCCCTCCGCGCACCTGACCGTTCGTCGGTCAGATTGAGCCGCTGCGCATCCGCGCAACGCGGCAATGCGGAGGAATTCATGATTGTCGCTTCGTCAAAGCGGCCCGGCGTTGCCGGGGCCGTCCTTGTGGCCATTCTCGCCATAGGCGCCGGCACGCCTGCGCTTGCCGCCGACCCGGCCTGTCCGGGCGGCAAGGTGAAGCTCTATCGCGATCCGATGGGCGGACCGGACACCTCGCCGGTGCCGAAGAAGGATTCCATGAACATGGAATACATCGCGGTCTGCGAAGGTGAAGCCGAGGATGTTCCGGGCACGGTCCGCGTCAGCCTCGACAAGGTGCAGCGGCTCGGCGTGCGCAGCGCCGAGGTCGGCGAGCGCGACCTGTCGCGCACGGTGCGCGCCTTCGCCACCCTGCAGTTCGACGAGCGCAAGCAATACGTCGTAGCGCCCAGGTACAGCGGCTGGATCGAGAAGCTCCATGTCAACGCGACGGGCGACACGGTCGAGCGCGGCGAGCCGCTGTTCGAGGCATACAGTCCCGAGCTTGCCGTGCTGCAGCAGGAATGGCGCATTGCCGGCCGGAGCGGCTATGCCGCCGACAAGCTGCGCAACCTCGGCTATCCCGAGGCGGAACTCGAGAAGTTGAAACGGGGCGATGCCTTCCGAACCGTGACCATCCGCTCGCCAGCGAGTGGAATCGTGATCGAGAAGACCGCGGTCGAGGGTATGCGCTTCGGCCTGGGCGATGCGCTGTTCCGCATCGTCGACACCTCGACCATGTGGGTGATGGCCGAGGTCTACGAGCAGGACCTGGCCTTCGTGAAGCTGGGCGACACCGCGCGTATCGCCGTCAACGCCTGGCCCGACCGGCCGTTCGACGGCAAGGTCACCTTCATCTATCCCAGCGTCGGCCGCGACAGTCGCACCGCGCGGCTGCGCATCGAGGTCGCCAATCCGGACGGACGGCTGCGTGCCGACATGGCGGCGACGGCCGAGATAATGGCGCCGGTCGCCGGCAGCCGGGTCGCCATCCCCGAATCGGCGCTGATCGACACCGGCCGGCGGCAAGTCGTGCTGGTCGAGCGCGGCGAGGGTCGCTACGAGCCGCGGCCCGTCAAAACAGGCGCCCACGTGCCGGGCTGGGTGCAGGTGACCGACGGCGTGAAGCCCGGCGAAAGGGTGGTCACGCAAGCGACCTTCCTGATCGATGCCGAGAGCAACATCCGCGCGGCACTCGCCGCGTTCGGCGCCGGGGAAGCCAAGTGATCGCCGCGGTCATCCGCTGGTCGGCGCGCAACCTGCTGCTGGTGCTGATCGCGGCCGCGACGCTCGCCGGCGGCGGCCTGTATGCCGTCGGCCGGCTGTCGCTCGACGCCATCCCCGACCTCTCCGACACCCAGGTCATCGTCTACACCGAGATGCCGGGCCAGGCGCCGCAGGTGGTCGAGGACCAGGTGACCTATCCGCTCACGACCGCGCTGCTCGCGGTGCCGAGGAGCCGGGCGGTACGCGGCTTTTCCTTCTTCGGCGTGTCGTTCGTCTACGTGATCTTCGAGGATGGCACCGACATCTACTGGGCACGCAGCCGCGTGCTCGAATATCTCAACTCCGGCACCGCCAAGCTGCCGTCCGGCGTGCAGCCGGCGCTCGGGCCGGACGCGACCGGCGTCGGCTGGGTCTATCAATACGTCGTGGTCGGCGCCAACCGCACGCTGGCCGAGCTGCGCTCGGTGCAGGACTGGTACGTGCGCTTCGGTCTGGCCAAGGCGCAGGGCGTGGCCGAGGTGGCGAGCGTCGGCGGCTTCGTGCGGCAGTACAACGTCGTCGTCGATCCGCTGAAGCTCAGGAGCTACGGCGTGCCGCTGGCGCGCGTGGTCGAGGCGATCCGCGCCTCCAACCGCGAGACCGGCGGCCGCGTCGTCGAGATGGCCGAGGCCGAGTTCATGGTGCGCGGCCGCGGCTATCTGCGGGGGATCGAGGACCTCGCGCCGATCGTGCTCAAGGCCGACGGACCAGCGCCGGTGCTGCTGCGCGACGTCGCCCGCATCGAGCTCGGACCCGACGAGCGACGCGGCCTCAGCGAGCTCGACGGCGAAGGCGAGGTGGTGGGCGGCATCGCGCTCCAGCGCTTCGGCCAGAACGCGCTCGAGGTGATCGATCACGTCAAGACCAAGGTCCGCGACATCGCCGCCGGCCTGCCCGAGGGCGTGCGGCTGGAGGCGGTGTACGACCGCTCGGACCTGATCCATCGCGCCATCGACACGCTGACATCGACACTGATCGAGGAAAGCCTGGTGGTGGCCGCGGTGTGCATCGTCTTCCTGCTGCATGTCCGGTCGGCATTGGTCGCGATCATCACTTTGCCGGTCGGCGTGCTCGCGGCCTTCATCGCCATGCAGGCGCTCGGCATCGGCTCCAACATCATGAGCCTGGGCGGCATCGCCATCGCGATCGGCGCCATGGTCGATGCCGCGATCGTCATGA
>VBAF01000022.1 GCA_005884705.1 Alphaproteobacteria bacterium | reverse complement strand
CGACGTCGACCCAACCGGTGTCGGGATCGACCTCGACCTCGGCGACATGCGCGCCGTTGGGATAGGCCGAGGGCGCAGCCTCGTGCACGTGGCTGACATCGAGCGAGTCGGGCGCGCCCTCGGGCAGCTTCAGGCCCGAACGCAGGCGCTCGGCTAGCTCCATGATGCCGATGCCGCGGTCGGTGCCGACTATTGTGAATCGGCCCAGTTTGAATTCGATGTCCTCGGCGGAGGCTTCGAGCGCCACGCCAGCGATCTGCTTGCCCTTGTCGACCACCTTGATCGAGGCTTCGACGATCGCCGCGCCTGAGGCCATGATCGACTTTGAACCGCCGGTGCCGCCGCCCGCGATCAGCAGGTCGCTGTCGCCTTGGATCAGCTTGATCTTGTCGAACGGGATGCCGAGCCGGTCGCTCAGCACCTGGGCGAATGGCGTCCAGTGGCCCTGGCCGTAGTCGAGCGTGCCGGTGATGATGGTGACGTCGCCGTTCGGCCCGAAGCGGATGCCGCCCATCTCCTTCATCGGCGGCGCCGTGACCTCGAGATAGTTGCCGATGCCGAGCCCGCGCAGCTTGCCGCGCTTCTGGCTCTCCTCCTTGCGCCGGATGAAGCCTTTCACATCGGCCGCGGCCAGCGCCTTGTCGAGCAACACGCTGAACTCGCCCGAATCGTAGGTCGTGCCGGACGCCGTCTTGAACGGCATCTCCTCGGGCTTGATGTGGTTGCGCTTGCGCATCGCCACGCCGTCGAGGCCCATCTCGCGCGCCGCCGTGTCGATCAGCCGCTCCATGAAGTAGTTGGCCTCGGGGCGGCCTGCGCCGCGATAGGCGCCGACCGGCGAGGTGTTCGTGAAGGCGACCTTGCTCGACACCTCGATCAAGGGTGTGCGGTAGATTGCAGCGAGATTGCGCGTCACGCCGGCCGAGCCCATCAATGGCCCGACATTGGCGAGGTACCCGCCGACATTGGCGTAACCCGTGAGTCGCACGGCGAGAAATGTGCCCTCCGTGTCGAGCGCCAGTTCGGCGTCGAAATCGTGATCTCGACCGTGCTGGTCGCTCAGGAAGCTGCCCGAGCGATCGTCGGTCCACTTGACGGGCCGGCCGAGCAGCTTGGCGGCGTGGAACAGGCCGGCATACTCGGGAAACGGCGAGCCCTTCATGCCGAACGAGCCGCCGACATTGCCGGTCAGCACCCGTACCTGGTCCGGCTTGACGGCGAGCAGCGCGGCCATCTGGTGTTTCAGGCCGAAGACTCCCTGATTGCCGGCGCGGAAGATGTAGCGGTCGCTCGCCTTGTCGTACTCAGCGATCGCCGAGCGTGGCTCCATGGCGCAGACGACGATGCGGTTGCTGATCAGCCGCAGCCGCGTGACGTGCGCGGCCTTGGCGAACGCCGCCGCGGTCTTGGCTTCGTCGCCGTAGTGGAAGTCGACGCAGAGATTGGACGGCACGTCGTCGAACAGCTGCGGCGCGCCGGGCTGGGCGGCGGTGCGGGCGTCGGTGACGGCGGGTAGGGACTCGATGTCGACCTGCACCGCCTCGGCCGCGTCCTTGGCCTGCGCCTGGGTCTCGGCGACGACGAACGCCACCGGATCCCCGACGAAGCGCACCTTGTCGGTCGCGAGCGAGTGACGGGTCGGCGTCTTCATCGGCGAGCCGTCGCGGTTCATCACCGGGATCAGCGTCTTGAGCGTGCCGTAGCCGGCTTCGTTGAGATCGGCGCCGGTCCACACCCCGAGCACGCCCGGCATGGTCTTCGCTTCCGAAGTATCGATGCCCTTGATGACGCCGTGCGCCATCTGGCTGCGCACCATCACGCACCACGCCTGGTTGGGGAGATTGACGTCGTCGGTGTAGCGGCCCTGGCCGCGCAACAGGGTCGGGTCCTCCTGGCGTGGCACCGGCTGGCCGACGGCGAATTTCATCGAATCGAGAGGGGTCGCAGCGACTGGCGCATTCATGGGGTCGTCCATCGAAATTGGGGGTCGCGGGGAATGTGGCCCGTCATCGTTACCGCTGCAAGAATGGTGCCCATTCGTTGTCGGGAGAGCAGATGTCCGCGATTGCATGGCCGTTGCCGGAAGACGTTTGCGCGGTGCGTGACGGTTTGATCGATTTCGCGCGCAAGGAAGTGCTGCCGCGACACGACAGGCAACGTGCCCTGTTCGAGGACCCGCGCCGGCTTTATCGCGAGGACGGCCGCTTTTCCGACGAGCTGAAGGGTCTTATCGGCGAGGTGCGGCGCGCCTCGGCCAAGGCCGGTTACTACAACATGTGCGTGCCTGAATCGCTCGGCGGGGCCGGTTTGGCGCATCTTGCCTACTACGTCGGCTGGGAGGCGCTGTTCCGCTTCTGCGGGCCGCAGAACTGGCTCATGCTTTATGTCATCAGCCATTGGGCGTTCGGGCCGAGCCGCCTGCTGGAAAAGGTGACGCCGGAGGCGAAGGACAAGATCCTGGCGCCGATGATGGCGGGCGAGGCTTCGATGTGCTTTGGCCTGAGCGAACCCGGCGCTGGTTCTGATGCTGCGGCGCTTGCGACCAAGGCCGTGCCCGACGGCAATGCCTGGCGCCTGACGGGGCGCAAGATCTGGACCTCCAACGCGCCGGTCGCCGACTATTGCATCGTCTTCGCAATCACCGATCCGGCACGGGCGGCGGCGCGCAAGGGAGGCATCTCGGCCTTCCTGGTGCCGACGTCGTCACCCGGCTTCGAGGTCCAGCGCATCATCAAGCTGTTCGGCCATATCGGTGGCGACGAGGCCGAGCTGCGCCTGGAGGAGGTGAGGGTCGAGCCGTGGCAACTGGTCGGCGAGCTGCACCAGGGCTTTGCCGCCGCGCTCTACGGCGTATCGCTGGGCCGCATCTACAATTCGGCGCGCGCTGTCGGCTACGGCCGCTGGGCGCTCGAGAAGGCGCTCGACTACGCCCAGCAGCGCAAGGCCTTCGGCAAGGCGATTGCCGAATATCAGGGCGTCACCTTCCCGCTGGCCGAGAGCGCCATGGAGCTGCACGGCGCGCATCTGATGGGCCTCAACGTCGCCAGCCTGCTCGACCAGGGCGCGCCGGCGGTGAAGGAGCTCGCCATGGCCAAGGCCTATTCGGTGCAGGTCGGCTACCGCGCCGTCGACCGCGCCATGCAGACCCACGGCGCCATGGGCTTCACCAACGAGCTTGGCCTGCACCATGCCTGGCACGCGCTGCGCATCGTCAACGTGGCGGACGGCACCAACGAGATCCTCAACCGGTCGATCGTCCAGCGCCTGCTGAAAGGCGACATCGAACTGTGACACCCGTCGTCCCGACCGGAGCCGAGCGAAGCACAGTGTCATCCCGAGCGCAGCGAGGGATCTATGCTGCGGCCCATAGATCCCTCGCTACGCTCGGGATGACACCTCGGCCGAGCGACGCAGCTTCTGAAATGACCGACGAACTGTGATAGGCATAACTCCATGTCGTCGAACCTCGATCCCGTCACCCTGACGGTCATCCAGAACGGCCTGATCCAGGTCTGCAACGAGATGGATCTCGCCTTCGTGCGCTCGGCCTTCTCGCCGGTGATCTCGGAAGGCATGGACCGCTCGGACGGCATCTACGACGCGTCGGACGGCGCGCTGATCGCGCAGGGCGAGCTCGGCCTGCCGGTGTTCGTCGGCACCATGCAGTTCTCGACCCGCGCGGTGATCGACCGGGTGAAGAGCCATTACGGCGGCACGGTCGATGCGGGCGACGTGTTCATCGTCAACGATCCGTATCTCGGCGGCACGCATTTGATGGACGTGCGCTTCGTCAAGCCGTTCTTCTACCGGGGCGAGCTGTTCGCCTGGCTGGCCAACACCGGCCACTGGCCCGACATCGGCGGCATGGTGCCGGGCGGCTTCTCGGCGAGCGCCACCGAGGTCGAGCAGGAGGGCCTGCGCCTGCCGCCGGTCAAGCTCTGGAA
>VBAF01000021.1 GCA_005884705.1 Alphaproteobacteria bacterium | reverse complement strand
TATGCCGGCGTCAACTTCTACGACGGCCAGGGCTTCATGGTGACCAAGAAGGCCGGCGTGAAGGAGCTCAAGGAGCTCGGCGGCGCCACCATCTGCGTGGCGCAGGGCACGACGCATGAGTTCAACATGGCCGGCTACTTCCGCAGCCGCAATCTCAGCATCAAGCCGGTCGTCTACGAGAGCCAGGACCTGATGTACGAGGCGTTCTTCGGCGGCCGCTGCGATGCCATGACCCAGGATTCCTCCGCCCTCGCCTCGGCGCTGGCGACGCGCGGCAAGCAGGCGGACTACATGGTCCTGCCCGAGCTGATCTCCAAGGAACCGCTGGGGCCGTTCGTCCGCCGCGGCGACGACCAATGGCTGGCCGTCGTGCGCTGGTCGCTGTTCGCCATGCTCGAGGGCGAGGAGAAGGAGATCACCCAGGCCAATGTCGACGAGCAGGCCAAGTCGAACGACCCGCTGGTGCAGCGCCTGCTCGGCGTCAAGGCGGGCAACGGCAAGGCGCTCGGCCTCGACGAGAAGTGGGCCTACAACATCATCAAGCAGGTCGGCAATTACGGCGAGAGCTTCGAGCGCAATGTCGGCATGGGCTCGCCGCTCAAGCTGCAGCGCGGCATCAACGCGCTGTGGACCAAGGGCGGCCTGATGTACCCGCTGCCGCTGCGTTAGCGCTGGCAATGTGCCGCCGCCCGGGCCTACCCTCGGAGCATGGGCTCTGGGGGAGGGACCATGCGATTGACTCGAGGTTTGTTGGCGGCACTTGCCGTGCTGCTGTTTTGGCCGATCCCGGCGTCGGCGCAGTCGACGCTGGATCAGGTCAGGAAGCGCGGCGAGCTGGTATGCGGCGTCGACGGCTCGGCGCCCGGCTTCTCGTTGTTGAATGCGGTGAAGGAATGGGAAGGCCTCGACGTCGAGCTGTGCCGCGCCGTCGCGGCGGCGGTGCTGGGCGACGCGCAGAAGGTGAAGTTCGTCACTGTCACGGCCAACGAGCGCTTCGACAGGCTGGCGGCCGGCGACTTCGACCTGCTGGCGCGCAACTCGACGGTGACCCTGCAGCGCTCGGCGGGCCGCAAGGTCCGCTTCGCCGTCATCAACTTCATCGACGGCCAGGCCTTCGTGGTGCCGAAGAAGCTCAAGGTCGAGCAGCTCGCCAACCTGTCGGGCACCACGATCTGCCTGCAAAAGGGCACGACTCACGAATTCAACCTGGCGAGCTGGTTCAAGGCGCGCCGGCTCACGATCACGCCGGCGGCCTACGACACGACCGAGGCGATGTACAACGCCTTCTTCGCCAGCCGCTGCTCGGCGGTGACGGCGGACGCAACGACGCTGGCCGGCGCCATCATCCGCAGCGGTCGCGCGATCGAGTTCATGATGCTGCCGGGCGTGATCTCCAAGGAGCCGCTCGGCCCCTATGTGCGCGAAGGCGATTCGCAATGGCTCGATATCGTGCGCTGGACGCACGACGCCATGCTCGAGGCCGAGGAGCGCGGCATCAACCCGAAGAACATCGATTCGCTGAAGCGCGAGCTGGGCGATCCGTATTTGCGCGTCCTCCTCGGTGTCGATCCGGGCAACGGCAAGGCGCTCGGGCTGTCGGAGAACTGGGCCTACAACGTCATCTCCCAGGTCGGCAATTACGGCGACATCTACGAGCGCAACGTCGGCATGGGCTCGGCACTGAAGTTCGAGCGCGGCGTCAACGCGCTGTGGACCAAGGGCGGGCTGATGTATCCGCTGCCGCTGCGCTGAGCGGCGGGGGCCGCTGATGGACGGTCCCCTCACCCGGCCGATCGTCGAGGCCTTCGAGGCGCTGTCGCCGCAGCTCCAGACCGCGGCGCGCTACGTGATCGACCGGCCCGACGACGTGGCGCTGCTGTCGATGCGCGAGCAGGCGCGGCGGGCGGGCGTGCCGCCCGCCACCATGACGCGGCTGGCCAAGCGGCTCGGCCTCGACGGCTACGACGAGGTGCGCGCGCTCTATGCCGGCGCGGTGCGCGCCGGCACGCTGGGCTTCGCCGGCAAGGCCGGTGCCCAGGTCGAGGCGCAGAAACTCCGGGGCGAGCGGGCGCTTGCCGCCGACATGGCCGTGAGCCTCAGCCGCCAGATCGCCCGCCTCGCCGAGCCGGCGGCGCTCGAGCGGCTGGCCGATGCGGCCGGCCGCCTGCACCAGGCGCGGCGCATCTACTGCCTGGGCCTGCGCGCCTGCCATGCCGCCGCCTGGCACTTTCACTACATGCTGTCGCTCTTGGGCGACAAGACGGTGATGCTCGACGATGCCGGCGGCACCGGCCTCGATGCCTTGCGCGACGCCGGCAGCGGCGACGTCGTGCTGGCCGCCAGCGTCGAGCCCTATGCCCGTGCCACCATCGACGCGGCCCGCTACGCCGCGGCCGCGGGCGTACCGGTGGTGGCGCTCACCGATTCGGAAGTCTCGCCGCTCGCCCAGATCGCCTCGGTCACCATCCTGGTCGCGACCGGCAGCCCGTCCTTCTTCCACACCATGACGCCTCTGCTCGCGGTGGCCGAGATCCTGGCGGCGCTGGTCGCCGGCCGCTCCGGCCAGAAGGCGCTCGACGCGCTGGCCCGCACCGAGGCGCAGCTCGCCGCCTTTGGAGTCCACTTGCCATGAGCCACATCCTTCACCGCACCATCGGCGGCGAGCTGCCGGTCGCCGCCGCCGGCCAGGGACTCGAGATCGTCGATGCGACCGGCAAGCGCTATCTCGATGCCTCGGGCGGTGCCGCGGTGTCGTGCCTCGGCCACGGCCATCCCGCCGTGACGGCGGCGCTGCACGCGCAGGTCGACCGGCTGGCCTACGCCCACACCTCGTTCTTCACCACCGAGGTGGCCGAGCAGCTCGCCGACACGCTGGTCGCCGACGCCCCGCCGGGCATCGGCCATGTCTATCTGGTGAGCGGCGGCTCGGAGGCGATCGAGGCGGCGCTCAAGATGGCGCGGCAATACTTCGTCGAGCGCGGCCAGGCTGGGCGCCGCCACATCATCGCCCGCCGCCAGAGCTATCACGGCAACACGCTGGGCGCGCTCGCGGCCGGCGGCAACGAATGGCGCCGCGCGCCGTTCGCGCCGCTGCTGATCGAGACGCATCACATCGAGCCGTGCTTCGCCTACCGCTTCCAGCAGCCGGGCGAATCGGAGGAAGCCTACGGCCGGCGCGCCGCCGACGCGCTCGAGGCCAAGATCCTCGAGCTCGGCGCCGAGGCGGTGATGGCGTTCGTCGCCGAGACCGTGGTCGGCGCCACGGCTGGCGCGGTGCCGCCGGCCAAGGGCTATTTCAAGCGCGTCCGGGAGATCTGCGACAAGTATGGCGTGCTGCTGATCCTCGACGAGGTGATGTGCGGCATGGGCCGCACCGGCAGCCTGCATGCCTGCGAGCAGGAGGGCATCGCGCCCGACCTGATGACCATTGCCAAGGGGCTGGGCGGCGGCTACGCGCCGATCGGCGCGGTGCTGCTCGGCGAGCCCATCTACACCGCCTTCGCCGAGGGCAGCGGCCTGTTCCAGCACGGCCACACCTATATCGGCCATCCGCTGGCCTGCGCCGCCGGCCTCGCGGTGCAGCAGACGATCAAGCGCGACAACCTCCTGGCCAATGTGCGCACCATGGGTGCCCACCTGCGCCGCCGCCTCGGCGAGCGCTTCGGCAACCATGCCCATGTCGGCGACATCCGCGGCCGCGGCCTGTTCCAGGCGATCGAGCTGGTCGAGGACCGACTGACCAAGCAGCCATTCGATCCGGCGCGGAAGCTCCATGCCAAGGTCAAGAAGGCGGCGATGGCGCGCGGCCTGATGGTCTATCCGATGGGCGGCACGATCGACGGCCGGCAGGGCGACCATGTGCTGCTCGCGCCGCCTTTCATCGTGAGCGAAAGCCAGATCGACGAGATCGTCGAGCGGCTGGGCGCGGCGGTGGACGACGCTCTCGGGTGAGCCATAGACTGGCGGCGGGAGGAGCCAATGAATCCGCGTTGCCGACTGTCGAGCCTTGCTGCGTGCGTCGTGTT
>VBAF01000020.1 GCA_005884705.1 Alphaproteobacteria bacterium | reverse complement strand
GGAGATCTTGGTGGTGACGTAGGTGTTGACCGAGATCTTGGTCAGCTCGGCGCTCACCCAGTTCATGCGCTGCACCGGCGGCTTGTTCTCGCACATCTGCAGGTAGATGGCCTGCAGCATGTCGCCGGCCTTGGCGTCGCTCTCGCCGATCAGGATCGAATCGGGATAGAGCATGTCGCGCACCACCGAGCCGAGCGCGATGAATTCCGGGTTGTAGCAGAGGCCCAGGTCGGGCCCGACCTTGCGGCCCGAAGCAGCCTCGAGCGCCGCCTTGATCTCGCTGCCGGTCGAGCCCGGCATCACCGTCGAGGTGATGACCACCACGTGGTAGCCCTGCTTGCCGCGCAGCGCCTTGCCCAGGGTCGCCATCGCCTGGAGCACGAAGCGGTTGGAGAAGAAGCCGGTCTGGTCCGACGGCGTCGGCACGATCACGAAGGAGGCATCGCTCTGCTGCACCGCCTCGTTGGCGTCCATGGTCGCGCTGAGCCGCTGCTTGTTGGCGGCGATCAGCTCGTTGAGCTGCGGCTCGATGATCGGCATCTTGCCGGCGTTCAGCGCGTCGACCAGGGTCTTGTTGACGTCGAGACCGATCACGCTGAAGCCGCGGCTGGCGAGCACCGCGGCGAGCGGCGCGCCGAGTTTGCCGAGGCCGACGACGTTGACGCGAGGAAGGGCTGATGCAGTCATTTTCATTCCCGTTTTGAGGGCCGGTACTGATACTGTCGCGACGCCCGGGACGCAATTCGTGCCTTGCGCTGTACCGTCGCAGGGGCGAAAACGCTGGCAATGTGCGAGGGACCTGAATGAAAGTGGAATTTTCGGCCTTTCCGAGGGCCTTCTCCGGCAATGTCGCGGCCTTTGTCGGCGCCGACAGGCAACTGCAGGCCACCGCCAAGGCGATCGATGCGGCGTCGGGTGGCGCGATCGTGCGCGCGATCGAAGCGAGCCGCTTCACCGGCGCCAAGAGCACGACGCTTTCGGTGCTCGGCCAGGCCGGCTACGGCCGGTTGATGCTGCTCGGCGTCGGCAAGGCCCGCGAATTGGACGCCCGTACCGCCGAGGCGCTGGGCGGTCTGGTCGCGGCCGAAGCCAATGGCGCAGGCCTCAAGGCCGTCACCATCGTCGTCGATCCGATCAAGGGCAACCGCGTCCCGCCGGCCCAGGTCGCCGCCCACATCGCGCTCGGCGCTCAGCTCCGCGCCTACCGCTTCGACAAGTACAAGACCAAGCAGAAACCCGAGCAGAAGCCCACGCTCGAGCAGCTCACCATCGTGCTCGCCGGTCCCGCCGAGGCGCGCCGCGCCTGGGCCGCGCTCGAGCCGGTGGTCGAGTCGGTGTTCTTCACCCGCGACCTCGTCAGCGAGCCGGCCAACGTGCTCTATCCCGTCGAGTTCGCCCGCCGCGCCCGCCAGCAGCTCACCAAGGTCGGCGTCAAGGTCGAGATCCTGGACGAAGCCGCGATGAAGAAGCTCGGCATGAACGTGCTGCTCGCCGTCGGCCAAGGCAGCGAACGCGAATCGCAGCTCCTGATCATGTCCTGGATGAACGGTCCCAAGACCCAGCCGCCGGTCGCTCTGGTCGGCAAGGGCGTCTGCTTCGACACCGGCGGCATCTCCATCAAGCCTGCCGCCGGAATGGAAGATATGAAATGGGACATGGGGGGCGCAGGGGCGGTGACGGGGGCGATGCGGCTGCTCGCGGCGCGCAAGGCCAAGGCGAATGTGATCGGGATCTGCGCACTGGTCGAGAACATGCCGGACGGCAACGCGCAGCGGCCGGGCGACGTATGGACCAGCCTGTCGGGACAGACGGTCGAGGTGATCAATACCGACGCCGAGGGCCGGCTGATCCTGTGCGATGCGATGTGGTACGTGCAGGACAAGTACAAGCCGCAGGCGATGGTCGAGCTGTCGACCCTGACTGGCGCGATCATCGTCTCGCTCGGCCACGAGCGGGCCGGGCTGTTCAGCAACAACACGCCGCTCTCCAACCGGCTGCGCGCGGCGGGCTCGGAGATCGGCGAGAAGCTGTGGCGCATGCCGCTCGGACCCAAGTACGACAAGCTGATCGATTCGGACATCGCCGACATGAAGAACGTCGGCAACGGCCGCGACGGCGGCTCGATCACGGCGGCGCAGTTCCTGCAGCGCTTCGTGCAGGACGGCGTCGCCTGGGCGCATCTCGACATCGCCGGCATGGCGTGGGGCAAGGGCAACGAGACGACGCCCAAGGGCGCCACGGCGTTCGGCGTGCGTCTGCTCGACAAGTGGATCGCCAACACCTACGAGCGCTGAGGGGCGCGCCCTGATGGCGACCGAGGTCAATTTCTATCACCTGACCAAGTCGTCGCTCGAAGACGCGCTGCCGCGGCTCCTGGAGAAGACCTTGCAGGCGGGCGAGCGCGCGGTCGTGCTGCTCGGCTCGCCCGAGCGGGTCGATGCGCTCAACACCCATCTCTGGACCTTCGACCCCAACGGCTTCCTGCCGCATGGCTCGGCGCGCGACGGCGAGGCAGAGCGCCAGCCGGTCTGGCTCACCCATGTCGACGAGAACCCCAACGGCGCCGCCTTCCTGTTCGTCGCCGATCGCGCCCGGTCCGAGCGGGTCGCCGACTACAAGCGGTGCTTCGAGCTGTTCGACGGCCGCGACGAGTCGGCGGTCGCCGACTCGCGCGAGCGCTGGAAGGCCTACAAGGCGGCCGGCCACGCGATGGTCTACTGGCAGCAGACCGCCAACGGCGGCTGGGAAAAGAAGGCCTGAAACAACTGACACACACCCGGCCGCGGCAGCAACCGGCAAGCCGTGCAACGATGGCGCGTGACGCCATGAAAGACGAGCCGCTCGCCCCGACGATGATCGCGGCCTGGACCTTCCAGGCCCTGTTTCTGGCTGCGCTGGTCTGGGACCTCGCGAGCGAACCGCTGTACCTCACGTCGGCCGGGCTCTCGCTGCAGTTCCTGACCGAGCTGGTGGCCGCGCTGCCGTTTGGCCTGAGTGCGATCTGGCTGGCCGGCGCCTGGCGCGGCCGCGGTCGCGGGCTGCGCCCGCCGGTCGATCCCCTGGTCTTCGCCGTCGACCTGGTGGCTTGCGTCTCGATCGCGATCTTCCTCGGCGCCGGCGCATGGATCTGGATCGGCGGCCGCTTCGACCGGGTCGACGCGCTGGGCGGCATGCCGCTGCTGCTGTTCATCGCCTACCTCGCGGTGGCGCCGGCGCTGTCCGGTCTGGTCTGGCTGATCCTGCGGACCGCCGGCGGCGACGCTCAGCGCCTCGGCTTGCGGAACGCCGACCAGGCGGCGGCGAAGCGCTCGGCCCACCTATAGTCGCCCTCGCGGCGGTAGAAGCGCGGCGCGTCGGCCTCGAAACTCCGAATGTAGTCCTTGTAGTCGAGCTTGCGCGCATGGTCGGGCTGCGCCTGCGCCGCCAGCAGGTCGAGGGCGCGCTCAAGGTCGAGGCCGGCAAGCTCGCTCCCGCGCTTCTGCAGCAGCTCGGCCGCCATGTCGGGTACGCCGATCGCCGAGTAGATGGCGCCAAGCTTCAGGAGCTTGGTCGAATCGAAGGCAGCGCCGGCGAAGTCGCGGCCGTACCAGGCCTCGCCCTGGAACGGCCGGCCGAACAGCGTCTCGGCCGGGGTC
>VBAF01000019.1 GCA_005884705.1 Alphaproteobacteria bacterium | reverse complement strand
AGGCATTGGCGAGTTCGACGCCGCAGGCATAGAGCTCGAAGCGCTCGGCGACGCGGGCATCGCCGGGCTTGGCGCGGGCGAGCGCCGCCATGCCGATCGGGTACTCGCACAGGATGGTCGGGCGGCCGACGCCGAGATGCGGCTCGATCTTGTCGAACATGATGCGGAAGAAGACGTCGTCCCACGAATCGCCGTCATGCCGCTTGACGCCCGACAGGCGCGCGAGCTTTTCGCCGTCGCCGATCGTCGCGAACAGATCGACGCCGGCGTGGCGCTCGAACGCCTCGGCCACCGTCAGTCGCTGCGGCGCCGCCCGGGGATCGCAGCTCCTGTCCTGCCAGCGCAGTGCCGTCGCGCCGGTGAGCGCGAGCAGCGCGGCGCAGTCCTGCATGATCGCCTCGTAGCCCGCATCGGCGCGATACCATTCGAGCATGGTGAACTCGGGGTGATGCAGCGCCGAGCCCTCGCCGTTGCGGAACACGCGGGCGAACTGGAACAGCTTCGGCATGCCGCCGGCCAGCAGCTTCTTCATCGCGAACTCGGGCGAGCTGTGCAGCCAGCGGATGCGGGCCACGCCGTCCGGCGTCTTCCAGTCGGTGGCGAAGCCCGACAGATGGACCTCGGCGCCGGGCGCGACCTGCAGGATCGGCGTCTCGACCTCGACGAAGCCCTGGCCGGCGAACCAGCCGCGCATCGCCGCCTGGAGCCGCGCGCGCGCCTGCAGGTGAGGCAGGCGGCGGCTCAGCTTGTCGGCGCGCCAGTCGGTCATGCCCGACCATCGCACGGGCCGGCCGGGCCGTGTAGGGTCGCGCGCATGACGCCGAAACAGATCGACCGGTTCTGCGCCAGCCTGCCCGCCGCCACGCGTATCGTGCAGTGGGAGGGCGTCGCCGTGTTCAAGGTCGGCGGCAAGATGTTCTGCCTGATCGCGCCCGCCGACCATTCGGTCGGCCGCATCTCGTTCAAGTCGGCGCCCGAGCACTACGACGCGCTGAGCCGCTCGCCGGGCTTCCGTCCCGCGCCCTACCTCGCCCGCGCCAAATGGGTCTCGCTCGACGATCCCGCCACCCTGACCGACGCCGAGATGAAAGCCTACCTGCGCCGCGCCCACGCCGTGATCGCCGCGGCGCTGCCGCACAAGACGCGGCGCGCGCTCGGCCTCGAATCGGTGGTTTCCGCGCTGGTTGCGGGCCCTCCCGCGCTTTGATACAAGCCCGCGTCGGCCTCGCCCCGCTAGGGCGATTCCTCTGGAATCGCTTAAGCGTGCGAGGCCGAATTCCATTCATCGACCGAGCGGTACGCCATGAAAGTTCCTGTCAATTCCATCCGCGCCGGCAACGTCATCGAATACAACGGCAGGCTCTGGGTCGCCTCCAAGGTGCAGCACATCAGCCCGGGCAAGGGCGGCGCGTTCGTCGCCATCGAGGCCAAGGCGCTGCGCGAGGGCAACAAGCTGCAGGAGCGCTTCCGCTCCGGCGAGACCATCGAGCACGTCCATATCGACGAGCGCGACTGCACCTTCCTGTTCAAGGACGACAACGGCTTCACCTTCATGGACAAGGAGAACTACGAGCAGCTCACCGTCGGCGCCGACCTGCTCGATCCCGACCAGTCGCGCTGGCTGCAGGACGGCATGGAAGTCCAGGTCTCGCTCTATGAGGGAACGCCGGTCGGCGTCGAGCTTCCCAAGTCGGTGGTGCTGGCCGTCACCGAGGCCGATGCCGTGGTCAAGGGCCAGACCGCCTCGTCGTCCTACAAGCCCGCCATCGTCGAAGGCGGGATCCGCGTGATGGTGCCGCCGCATATCGGGGTCGGCACCAAGCTGGTGATCAA
Source organism: Alphaproteobacteria bacterium (assembly GCA_005884705.1). Taxonomy (GTDB): domain Bacteria; phylum Pseudomonadota; class Alphaproteobacteria; order Reyranellales; family Reyranellaceae; genus Reyranella. The sequence goes on along the minus strand of VBAF01000019.1, from coordinate 2,157 downwards.
CACCGAGGATGGCAGCTACATGGAACGTGCCAAGGACTGATCGCAGTCCGATGGCCCTCCCTCCCTCCAACCGTCCTCCGGTCGCCCGCGTCGGCCGCGGCCCGCTCATCATGGGGCGCGAGCGCTCCGGGCCGCCCGAGCGCAAGTCGCTGGCGCCGCGCTCGGCCACCATCACGGTGATGATCCGCGCCGCCTTCGCCGCGGCGAAGCTGCTGAAGCGCGACTTCGGCGAGGTCGAGCAACTCCAGGTTTCCGAGAAGGGCCCGGGTGATTTCGTCAGCCGCGCTGACATCATGGCCGAGCGCACCCTGCGCAAGGAGCTCGAGCGGACCCGGCCCGAGTATGGCTTCCTCGGCGAGGAAGGCGGTGAGACCAAGGGCGACGGCCGCAACCGCTGGATCGCCGATCCGCTCGACGGCACGACCAATTTCCTGCACGGCGTGCCGCACTTCGCGATCTCGCTGGCGCTCGAGCGCGACGGCGAGGTGATCGCCGGCATCGTCTACCAGCCGATCTCCGACGAGCTGTTCTGGGCCGAGAAGGGCAACGGCGCGTTCATCGACACGCCCAACGCCCGCTCGCGCCGGCTGCGCGTCTCGGGTCGCAAGGAGCCGGCGCGGGCGCTGGTCGGCACCGGCATCCCCCACCTCGGCCCAAAAATTGGAGAGGGTGGCGACCACGCGCTCTATCACGCGAAGCTCGCGCAGGTGAGCGCGCGCACCGCCGGCGTGCGCCGCTGGGGCGCCGCCGCGCTCGATCTCGCCTTCGTAGCGGCCGGCCGCTACGACGCCTTCTTCGAATACGGGCCGGCGCCGTGGGACGTCGCCGCCGGCATCCTGCTGGTGCGCGAGGCCGGCGGCATGACGAGCGACATCGCGGGCGCGCCCTACCTGCTCGGCACGTCCGCCAGCATCCTCGCCACCAATGCAGTCCTGCGCGACGCGATGGTCGAGATCCTGGCCTAGCCGCCTCCGACTACTTCTTCTGCAGCACGTCGAGCAGCACCAGGCTCATCGCCTCGGCACCGGTGCGGATGGTGGGCTCGGGCACCGGCGCGAACTCGGGCGAATGGTTGCCGGGGATCGGCTTCTTGGCCGCCCTCGCCTCCGACCAGGCCTTGGGATCGAGGCCGCCGATGCCGAAGTAGAACGACGGCACGCCGGCGACGATGAACTCCGAATAGTCCTCGCTCCCCGAGTCGGGCTCGGCCATCAGCCGCGCCTTGTCGCCGAACGCCGCCTTGAGCACCGCGCCGCTGCGCGCCGACAGCGCGTCGTCGTTGACCACCGCCTTGGGGCCTTCGCCGAGCTTGATGTCGGGCTCGGGCGCGTTGGCCATCATCGCTACCGCCTTGGCGGTGCGCTCGATGCCGGCCAGCATCTTGGTGCGGGTGTCGTTGTCGTACGACCGGATGGTGCCGCGCACCGTCGCGCTGTCGGGGATGACGTTGCCGGCATTGCCCGCCTGCACCGAGCCGATGGTGATCACGCCGAACTTCGACGCGTCCTTCTCGCGGCTGATCACGCTCTGCACGTCGACGACGAAGCGCGCCGCCATCATCACCGGGTCGATGGTGGCGTTCGGCCGCGAGCCGTGGCCGCCCTTGCCGATGAAGGTGATCTCGAGTCCGTCGGCGGCCGAGTTCATGACGCCCGGCTTGTAGCTCACATAGCCGAACGGATAGGGCCCGACATGCAGCGCGAAGCCGTAGTCGGGCTTGGCGAAGCGGGTGAACAGCCCGTCGGCGACCATGCGCTTGGCACCGCCGCCGCCCTCCTCGGCCGGCTGGCCGACGAACATCAGCGTGCCGCTCCACTGGTCCTTGAGCTCGAGCATGGTGCGGGCCACCGCGACCCAGGCGGCCATGTGGATGTCGTGGCCGCAGGCATGCGCCACCGGCGTCTCGACGCCGCGCAGCGTCTGCTTGGCCTTGCTGGCATAAGGCAGTCCGGTCTTCTCCTCGAGCGGCAGCGCGTCGAGCTCGGTGCGCACCATCACGGTCGGGCCGGGGCCGTTCTTGTAGATCCCGACGATGCCGGTCTTGCCGACGCCCTCGGTGACCTCGTAGCCCAGCGCCTTGAGCTCGGCGGCGAGCTTGGCCGCCGTGCGCTGCTCCTGGAAGCCGAGCTCGGGATGGGCGTGGATGTCCTTGTAGAG
>VBAF01000018.1 GCA_005884705.1 Alphaproteobacteria bacterium | reverse complement strand
AAGAGGGCGGCGTGGCGCCGCTCGCGCCGTGGTTCGACCGCATCCGCTATGCCTTCCTGATCGGCGAGGCGAGCGATCTGTTCGCCAGTCAGCTCGCGGGCAAGCTGCCGTTCGAGCGCTGCGGCGATCTGCAGTCGGCGCTGGCGGCCGCGCATGCCCGCGCGCAGGGCGAGGCGAGCGAGCCCGCGGTGGTGCTGCTGTCGCCGGCTTGCGCCTCGTGGGACCAGTGGCAGAGCTACGAGCATCGCGGCGACGCGTTCCGCGTGATGGCGCGCGCCCTGCCGGGCGCCGAGAGGGTGGGGAGAGCGGCATGATGCAGGTTCCGCGCGACGACCGCAGCCTGGTCGGGCAATGGTGGTGGACGGTCGATCGCTGGGCGCTGGGCGCGGTGCTGGCGATCATGGCGTTCGGCGTGATGCTGACTCTCGCGGCCTCGCCGCCGGCGGCGGAGCGGATCGGCGCCGATTCCTTCATGTTCGCCAAGCGCCAGTTCGTCTTCCTGCCGATGGCGCTCGCGCTGATGCTCGGCATCTCGCTCGCCACGCCGCGCCACATCAGGCGGCTGGCACTGCTGGTGTTCTGCGGCAGCATCGTGCTGCTCGCCGCGACCTTCGTGATCGGCGTCGAGATCAAGGGCGCGCGGCGCTGGATCTCCGTGCCCGGCCTGTCCAGCGTGCAGCCGTCGGAGTTCGTCAAGCCCAGCCTCGCGGTGATCTCCGCCTGGCTGCTGGCGCAGAGCCGGGTCGAGCGGCGCATGCCGGGTTATTTCCTGTGCACCTTGCTGGTCGGCGGGGTGCTGGCGCTGCTGATCATGCAGCCCGATCTCGGCATGAGCATCGTCGTCGCCGCGGTGTGGGCGGCGCAGCTCTTCGTCGTCGGCCTGCCGATGTGGGTGGCGGGCTTCGGCGTGGTCGGCGGTGCGGCCAGCCTGGTCGGCGCCTATTTCGCCTTCAACCATGTGCGCAGCCGCTTCGACCGCTTCCTCGATCCCTCGTCGGGCGACAATTACCAGGTCAACACCGCGCTCGAGGCCTTCATGAACGGCTCGCTGTTCGGCCGCGGTCCGGGCGAGGGCACGGTCAAGGCGCAGCTGCCCGACGCCCACACCGACTTCGTGATGGCCGTCGCGGGCGAGGAATTCGGCCTGTTCGTCTGCCTCATCATCCTGGCGCTGTTCGCCTTCGTGACCCTGCGGGCGCTGTCGCGGGCCTCGAAGGAGACCAGCCTGTTCATCACCTTGGCAGCGACCGGGCTCGGCGTGCAGTTCGGCCTGCAGGCGGCGATCAACATGGCCTCGACCATCCAGCTCATTCCTGCCAAGGGCATGACCTTGCCGTTCATCTCCTATGGCGGCTCGTCGGCACTGGCGATGGCGATCTGCGTCGGCATGATGCTGTCGCTGACGCGCGAGCATGCCGGCTTGCGAGAGGCGGTGTGATGGCCGAGCTGCGCCCCCTCAGCCTCAAGCCAGTCGTTCTGGCGACCGGCGGCACTGGCGGGCATGTGTTCCCCGCCGAAGCGCTGGCCGGCGAGCTCGAGGCGCGCGGCCTGCCGTTCGCGCTGGTCACCGATTCGCGCGGCCGGCAATGGCAGGGCGCGCTGGCGTGCCGGCCGATCCACTACATCCGTTCGGCCAGCCCGTCGGGCTCGCTGCAGCGCCGCCTGCTGGCGCTGTTGTCGCTCGGGCTTGGCCTGTTCGATGCCTGGCGCGCGCTCGGCCGCATCGGCCCCGCGGCCGTCATCGGCTTCGGCGGCTATGCCTCGGTGCCGACCATGATCGCCGCCCGCCTGCGCCGCCTGCCGGCCATGGTGCATGAGCAGAACGCGGTGCTGGGCAAGGCCAACCGCCTGGTGCTGGGCGGCGTGGCCAAGGTCGCCACCTCCTTCGCCCGCACCCGCTTCGTCGGCGACAAAGCCTATCTGGTGGGCAATCCGGTGCGCGACGCGGTGCGCGCGTTGCGCGCCAGCGCCAGGGGGCCGCGTCGTTCAGCCAGGTCATCCCCGACGCGATCCTGTCGCTGCCGCAGCCGACGCGCGCGCGGCTGCGCCTCGTGCAGCAATGCCGGCCGGAGGATCTCGAGCGGGTGCGTGGCCGCTACCTGCAGGCCAATATCGTCGCCGAGCTGGCGCCGTTCTTTGCCGACCTGCCGCAGCGCCTGGCCTCGGCGCATCTGGTGATCGGCCGGTCCGGCGCCTCGACCGTCGCCGAGCTCGCGACCATCGGCCGGCCGTCGATCCTGGTTCCCTATCCCCATGCCGCCGACGATCACCAGACCGCCAACGCCCGCGCCTTCGAGGCGGCCGGCGCCTGCCTGGTGATCCCGCACGCCGAGTTGACCGCTGCGACTCTCGCGGCTCACCTCGCTGCGTTGTTCGCAGCCCCCGAACGCATGGCCGCCATGGCCGGCGCGGCGCACGCCGCTGGCCGGCCCGATGCGGCGGCGCGGCTGGCCGATCTGGTCGGCGAGCTGATCGCTGCGCCCTCCCTTTCCCCGTCAGGAGTCGCCGCATGAGGGCGCTGCCGCTCGACCTCGGTCTGATCCATTTCGTCGGCATCGGCGGCATCGGCATGTCGGGCATCGCCGAGGTGCTGCACAATCTCGGCTACAAGGTGCAGGGCAGCGACCTCGCCGACGGCGCCAACACCCGCCGCCTCGCCGAGCTCGGCATCAAGGTCCATATCGGCCATCGCGCCGACAATGTCGGCAATGCCCAGGTCGTCGTCGTATCGTCGGCGGTGAAGCAGGACAATCCCGAGGTTCTGGCCGCCCGCACCCGTTTCGTGCCGGTGGTGCGCCGTGCCGAGATGCTGGGCGAGCTGATGCGGCTCAAATGGTCGATTGCGGTCGGCGGCACGCACGGCAAGACCACGACGACCTCGCTGGTCGCCTCGATGCTCGATGCCGGCGGGCTCGACCCGACGGTGATCAACGGCGGCATCATCAATGCCTACGGCACCAACGCCCGCATCGGCTCGGGCGACTGGATGGTGGTCGAATCAGACGAATCGGACGGTTCGTTCCTGCGCCTGCCGGCGACCATCGCCATCGTCACCAACGTCGATCCCGAGCATCTCGACCACTACGGCACCTTCGACAAGCTGCGCGACGCCTTCGTGCGGTTCGTCGAGAACATCCCGTTCTACGGCTTCGCGGTCTTGTGCGCCGACCATCCCGAGGTGCAGGCGCTGATCCCGCGCGTCGCCGACCGCCGCATCATCACCTACGGGCTGGGCGTCAATGCCGACGTCCGCGCGCTCAACCTCAAGCTCGACCGCACCGGCGCCGATTTCGACGTGCTGGTCGAGAACCGCGCCACCAACAGCTCGCGCACCATCGTCGGCGTGCGCCTGCCGATGTTCGGCCAGCACAACGTGCAGAACGCGCTGGCGGCGGTCGCGGTCGCGGCCGAGATGGGCCTGCCCGACGAGACCATCCGCCGCGCGCTGGCGGGCTTCGCCGGCGTGAAGCGGCGCTTCACCAAGACCGGCGAGGCGCACGGCATCACCGTGATCGACGATTACGGCCATCATCCGGTGGAGATCGCCGCCGTGTTGCGCGCCGCCCGCCAGGCCTATGGCGGCGCGGGCCGCGTGATCGCCGTCATGCAGCCGCACCGCTACACCCGACTCAGCGCGCTCAAGAACGAGTTCGCGGCCTGCTTCGCCGATGCCGACACGGTGCTGATCGCCGAGGTCTATGCCGCGGGTGAGGCGCCGATCGAGGGCGTCAGCCGCGACATGCTGGTCGGCTTGGTGCAGCGCGCCGGCCATCGCGACGCGCAGGCGCTGCAGGGGCCGGGCGACCTGCCAGGCTTGATCTGGCAGATCGCGCGGCCGGGCGACGTCGTGGTTTGTTTGGGTGCCGGCAACATCACCGCCTGGGCGCATGCGCTGCCCGGCCAGCTACAGCAGATCGCGGCCGAGCGGGCCGGCCCGCGCGCCATCGCCAACGGCAACGATCGCTCACCCGGTGGAACAGGGACCGCCGCATGATGGCACTCGAATCGTCCCGCCTGCACCTGATCGATCGGCTGACCAAGCCGCGCGGCCGGCTCACCGCCGATGCGCCGCTCGGCGCGCAGACCTGGTTCCGCACCGGCGGCCCGGCCGAGGTGCTGTTCCGTCCGGCCGACACCGAAGACCTCGCGTCGTTCCTGAAAGCGCTGCCGGCCGACGTGCCGGTGACGGTGCTGGGTGTCGGCTCGAACCTGCTGGTGCGCGACGGCGGCCTCAAGGGCGTGGTGATCCGCCTGATGCGAGGCTTCACCGCCATCGCCGTCGACGGCAGCGACATCGTTGCCGGCGCGGGCGCGCTCGATCTCAATGTCGCCCTGACCGCGCGCGACCATGCGCTGGCCGGGCTCGAGTTCCTGAGCGGCATTCCCGGCACGATCGGCGGTGCCTTCCCGACCAATGCCGGCGCCTACGGCGGCGAGCTCTCCGACGTGCTCATCTCCGCCGAGGCCGTCGACCGCCAAGGCAACGTCCGCACCGTGACGCCGGCCGAGCTTGGGCTCAGCTACCGCCACAGCGAGGCGCCGGACGACTGGATCTTCACCTCGGCGCGCCTGCGCGCCGCCCCGGGCGACCAGATGGCGATCGCGCGACGCATCGCCGAGATCGATTCGGCGCGCGCCGAGACGCAGCCGCGCAGCCGCACCGGCGGCTCGACCTTCGCCAACCCGGCCAACCTCAAGGCGTGGGAGCTGATCGAGCGTGCCGGTTGCCGCGGCCTGCGCCTCGGCGATGCGCAGGTTTCCGAGAAGCATTGCAACTTCCTGATCAATCTCGGCGATGCCACGGCGCGCGACATCGAAGCGCTGGGCGAGGAGGTGCGCGGCCGCGTCTTCAAGCAGACCGGCATCCTGCTGCAGTGGGAAATCCGCCGCATCGGGGAGGGCAAATGACCACGGTCGCGGTCCTGATGGGCGGCTGGTCGCCCGAGCGCGAGGTCTCGCTGGTGAGCGGCAAGGCCTGCGCCGAGGGGCTGCGCGACGGCGGCCACAGCGTGATCGAGTACGACGTGAAGCGCGACCTGCGCGCGCTGGTCGATTTCCTGCGCCCGGCAGGCGGCGGCGGCCCCGACGTGGTGTTCAACGCCCTGCACGGCCGCTACGGCGAGGATGGCTGCATCCAGGGCGTGCTCGAGATCCTGGCCGTGCCTTACACCCATTCCGGCGTGCTCGCCTCGGCGATCGCCATGGACAAGCCGATGTCGCGGCACGTCTTCACCTCGCTCGGCATCCGGGTCGCGCCCGGCAAGGTCGTCGAACGCCGGTCGCTCGCAGCAGGCGATCCGATGCCGCGGCCCTATGTCGTGAAGCCGATCGACCAGGGCTCGAGCGTCGGCGTCCATATCGTGCGCGAGGGCGACAATCTCGCCGCCGTCGAGGCCGCCGAGGTGCAGTTCGGCGAGAAGGTGCTGGTCGAGAAATTCGTGCCCGGCCGCGAGCTCACCGTCGCGGTGATGGACGACAAGGCCGTGGCGGTAACCGAATTGCGGCCGCGCACCCGCTTCTACGATTACGAAGCCAAGTACACCGACGGCATCACCGAGCATTTGATCCCCGCGCCGATCCCCGCCGAGGTCTACGAGCAGGCCAAGCAGTGGGCGCTGACGGCGCATCAGGCGCTCGGCTGCACCGGGTTGAGCCGCGCCGACCTGCGCTGGGACGACGGCAAGCCCGGCACCTCGGGCCTGGTCGTGCTCGAGCTCAACACCCAGCCCGGCATGACGCCGTTGTCGCTCGCGCCGGAGCAGGCCAAGTGGGCCGGCATCTCGTGGCCGCAGCTCATGACCTGGATGGTCGAGCATGCCAGGCGCCCCTCATGAGCGAGGCGTCATGAGCAAGGCTTCGACCAGCAAGCCCGGCCAGCCGCCGCGGCGCGACTATGACCGCCGCAAGCGCCGGACGCGGGCGACGATGCGCAAGCTCGGCCAGCCGATCTGGCGCCAGCCGATGATGCTGGGCCTCGCCGTCCTGCTGCTCGGCCTGGGCGGCGGCGGTGGCTGGTACGCCTGGAAGCAGGGCTGGCTGGTCGAGGCGCAGAAGCAGCTCGACGGCGCCGCGCGCAGCGTCATCGCCGTCATCACGCCCTTCAAGCTCAGCGACGTCACGGTCGAGGGCCGCGAATATGTCGAGCGCGACGCCATCCTGGCGGCGCTCGGGGTGAGCGCCGGCGATTCGCTGCTCGGCATCGACCTGCAGGCCGCCCGCAAGCGGCTGGAGGCGATCGACTGGGTGGCGAGTGCGACCGTCGAGCGGCGGCTGCCCGACACGCTCTACGTCACGCTGAAGGAGCGCCGCGCGGT
>VBAF01000017.1 GCA_005884705.1 Alphaproteobacteria bacterium | reverse complement strand
TCAGCACGAAGCCGAGCGCGCTCACGCCGACCGGCCCGCCCGGCCCGCCGAGCAGCAGGTCGAGCAGCACGCCCATCGCCAGCAGCAACGGCCCCGGCAGGCGCTCGGGCGTTGCCAGGCTGAACTGGAACACCGCCAGCGCCGGCAGCAAGGGCAGCAGGTCGGCGACATAGGGCACGCGCAACGGCGCGAAGGTCAGCAGCACGAAGAGCAGCAGCACCGTGCCCGGCGTCAGCAGCCGGCCCCAGCGGTCGAGCATCGCGAGGACGCCGTCGGCGCGCATCTCAGCGGCCCTTGGGGCTGGCGGCGGGCACGGTCGTCGGCGCGCCGCTGCCGACCAGGCCGGTCACGCCGTAATCGACCACGCGCACGAACTCGAGCCGCGAGAAGTCGGCGAACGGCCGCACCTTCACGCTGCCGCCGTCGGCCTGCACCACCTCGCCCACCGGGATGCCGACGGGAAAGCTGCCGCCATGGCCCGAGGTGACGATGCGGTCGCCGCGCTGTACGCCCTGCAGGGTCTGCGCCAGGGTGAGCCGCATCAGGCCGGAATTGTCGCCTGCCAGGATCGCGCGCTCGCGCGTGCGCTCGATCTGCACCGGCAGGCGCGAATTGACGTCGGTCACGAACAGCACGCGCGCGCTGTGCTCGCCGACCTCGGCGATGCGGCCGGCGAGGCCCTCGCCGGTCACCACGGCCTGGCCCGGCGCGACGCCAGCCTGGCGGCCGACATTGAGCAGCGCGCCGCGGACATAGGCGCTGACGCTGTCGCCGACGATGCGCGCGGTGATGAACGAGGCCTCCGGACCCTCGCGGAACTGCGCCAGGTCGCGCAGCCGCGTGTTCTCGTTCTCGAGCCGGCGCGCCGCGGTCTGCCAGGTTTGCAGCCGCGCATTCTCCTCGCGCAGGCGGGCGTTCTCCTCGCGCAAGCTGGCGAATTCCTTGAGGTCCGCGATGGTGCGGTTGGCAACAGCTACGGGACGCGCAATAGCCTCGAGCGCGGGGCTGGCGAGGTCGAGCGCCAGCACCCGGGCATTCTCGACCAGCACGGTGTCGGCCTTGCCGATCAGCATCGCGGCGAAGGCGAGGACCACCAGGATGGTGAGGGCGAATCGCTGCAGGACCAGGCGCACCTGGCCCGCCGCAACCTCGAAATCGTCCCGAATCGCCATGTCCGGCCCATTCTAACCCAAGCGGGGGGCGGGCGGCGGCTGTTTTAGTACATCGAGGACAGAACGCCGCGCAGCCGGTCGATGTTTTCCACCGCGTGGCCGGTGCCGAGGGCGACGCAGAGCAGCGGATCCTCCGCCACCGAGACCGGCAGCCCGGTCGCCTGGCGCAGCACGGTGTCCATGTTGCTCAGCATGGCGCCGCCGCCGGTCAGCACGATGCCCTTGTCGACGATGTCGGCGGCCAGCTCGGGCGCGGTGTTCTCCAGCGCCACCTTGACCGCCTCGACGATCTGGCTGACCGGCTCCTGCAGGCTCTCGGCGATCTGCCGCTCGGTGATGACCAGCTCCTTGGGCACGCCGTTCATCAGGTCGCGGCCCTTGATCTCCATGGTGCGGCCCTCGCCCTCGTCGGGCGGGCAGGCCGAGGCGATGGTCTTCTTGATGCGCTCGGCCGAGCTTTCGCCGACCAGCAGGTTATGATTGCGCCGGATGTAGCCGATGATGGCCTCGTCCATCTTGTCGCCGCCGACCCGCACCGAGCGCGGATAGACGATGCCGCCCAGCGACAAGATCGCAACCTCCGTCGTGCCGCCGCCGATATCGACCACCATCGAGCCGGTCGGCTCGGTGACCGGCAGGCCGGCGCCGATCGCCGCCGCCATCGGCTCCTCGATCAGCCAGACCTTGCGGGCGCCGGCGCTCTCGGCCGATTCCTGGATGGCGCGGCGCTCGACCGCGGTCGAGCCCGACGGCACGCAGACCACGATCTGCGGATGGGCGAACGAGCGGCGATTGTGGACCTTGGAGATGAAGTGCTTGATCATCGCCTCGGCGACTTCGAAGTCGGCGATGACGCCGTCGCGCAGCGGGCGGATCGCCTGGATGTTGCCGGGCGTGCGGCCGAGCATCATCTTCGCCTCCTCGCCTACAGCGAGGACCTGGCGCTTGCCGCTTTGCGTGGTGAGCGCGACCACCGACGGCTCGTTCAGCACGATGCCGCGGCCCTTGACATAGACCAGCGTGTTGGCGGTTCCGAGATCGATTCCCATGTCCGCCGAAAAGAGCCCGATCAAGCGCGAGAGCATAGAGCTAAGTCTCTGTTATTATGAGATGAATCTTTTCGGTGCCACGCCCTGCCCGAGGCGCAAGGAGAGAAGAGTGCGGGTCGGTGTAGACCGGCATGCCGGGGCCTGCAAGGCGATTCAGGTGCAGGGAGGCGGCATTTAGCGCCGACGCGCCCGCCACGGCACGACGAGCAGCGTGCCGGCGATCAAAGTGCCGTAGACGACGAGGCTCGCGGCGATCGCGGTGAAGACCCCGCTGAGGCCCAGCCCGAACTGCTCGATCGCCAGCCAGCCGCCGCCCGCAGCGACCAGCAGACGGGCGACGCTCGCCATCACCGGCACGGTCATGCGGCCCGCACCCTGGCTCGCGAAGTTCAGGGTAAGCCCCAAGCCGAACAGGCAATAGAGCGGCGCGACACGAACGATACAGTCGACACTGGCGGCGATCACGTCCGGCTCGGTCGCGAACAGCCGCGACCAGGTCTCGGGCATCAGCGCGATCGTCCATCCGATCATGCCGATGGCGGCGAAGGCGACCAGCCCGCCGGTCCAGGCGACCCTGACCGCGCGCCGCCAGTCGCCGGCGCCGGCGGCGATGCCGACCAGGGTCGTCGCCCCCGTGCCGATGCCGAAGGCGAGCGGCGCCACCATGAACTCGAGCCGCATGCCGATGCTGTAGCCGGCCAGCGCCGCCGTGCCGAAGCGGCCGACCAGGCCGGTGACCAGCATCGCGGTGAGCGTGGCGGTGATCGTCGTGATCGAGCCCATCGCACCGACTCGCAGGATCTCGGCGAACAGGCGCGGCTGCAGGCTGATGCCGGAGACGCCGGGCACGAAGCCCAGCCGCCCGCGGGCGATGGCGCGCGCCAGCAGGAGCCCGTTCGCCGTCGTCGTCAGCAGCGGCGCGATCGCGCACCCGAGCAGACCGAGGCCGGGCCAGGAACCAACGCCCACGGTCAGCAGGCCGAGCAGCGGGACGTAGACCAGCGCCATGACGAAGCCGATGCGCCCGGGCGTGGCCGAATCGCCGGCGCCGCGCAGCAGGGCCGAGAGGAAGGCGCCGATCCACAGCAGGACCGCGCCGCCAAACCAGACGGTGCTGAACGACAGCGCCTGTTGCAGCACCGGCCCGTCGCCGCCCAGCCAGCGGAAGATCGTGGGCAGCGCCAGCCAGCCGAACGCGGTGAAGACGACCGCGCAGCCGAGCGCCAGCAGCAGCGCATGCAGCACCAGGGCGCGTGCATCGTCGAGCCGCCCGCCGCCCAGCGCGCGGGCGAGCGCCGAGGCGACACCACCGCCCATGCCGCCATTGGCCATGTTCATCATCAGCGTGATGAAGGGGATGACCAGCGCGATTCCGGCCAGCGCCTCGATGCCGAGCTGGGCGACGAACCAGGCTTCGGCGACGGCGACGAGTATATACACGGCCATGACCGCGGTCGTCGGGCCGGCGAGCCGCAGCAGACTCCAGCCGATCGGCGCGGTCAGAAGAGGATGGGACAAGGGGGGCTCCAGGCGAGAACGCACACGAGCCTTCCGTCTGCGACGGCAGGCCGAACCGTTGGTGTGGTTATCGCTGGCTCATGCTTCTCACTCGAAGACGACGACTCCGCGCGCGACCTCGCCGGCCATCATGCGCTTGAAGCCCTCGTTGATGTCGTCGAGCTTGTAGGTCCGGCTGATCA
>VBAF01000033.1:13687-17810 GCA_005884705.1 Alphaproteobacteria bacterium | reverse complement strand
GCGGCGTGGTGTTCCGCTCGGCCCATCTCGGCGGCCTGACCGACATCGACCGCACTGCGCTCGGCAAGCTCGCCGTCCGGACCATCGTCGACCTGCGCGGCGTCAACGAGGCAGCCGAGACGCCGCATCTGATCGACGGCCTCGCCTGCCGGGTCGTCGGCGCGCATATCGAGCCCGGCGTCGGCGAGAAGATCCGCGGGGCCGTCGCCGACGGCACGGCCTCGCCCTTCCTGATGATGCAGTTCCTGACCGACCATTACCGCGACTATCCACGCCGCTGCGCGCCGGGCTTCCGCACCCTGTTCGCGACCTTGAGCGACGGCACGCACCGGCCGCTGGTCTTCCACTGCACCGCCGGCAAGGACCGCACCGGCTTCGCCTCGGCCCTGCTGCTCACCCTGCTCGGCGTGCCGTGGGACGACGTGATGGAGGACTATCTCCGCACCAACGACCTGTGGACCGGCCATATCGGCCGCTATCCCGAGCTCGACATCGACACCCGCGCCGCCATCGTCGAGGCCCGCCGGCCCTACCTCGAAGCGGCGTTCGACGTGGTGCGCGCCGACTTCGGCTCGCCCGAGGCCTTCGCCGACAAGGCGCTCGGCCTCGACGCGGCGGCACGCGAGCGGCTGAAGGCGGACTTGCTGGAGTAGCCGGGAGGCGCTCTCTCTTTCTCCTCTCCCCCGCTAGGGGGAGAGGACGGGTGAGGGGGAAACGCACGTCGATTGCCCCTCACCTAACCTCTCCCCCTAGCGGGGGAGAGGAATATGATAGGGGCTCATGCCCTACGACACGCCCGAGCCCTTCAAGGTCGACATTCCCGAGTCAGCGCTGATCGATCTCGACGAGCGCCTGCGCCGCTGGCGGCCGCCGACGGCGATCGCCGACGGCGGCACATGGGCGGCGGGCACCGATCCCGACTTCCTGGTCGAGCTGGTCGATTACTGGCGCCACGCCTACGACTGGCAGCGCTGCCAGGAGGCGATCAACCGCTGGCCCAACTACCTGGTCGATATCGGCCCGCAGCGCCTGCACTTCATCCGCGAGCCCGGCAGCGAAGTCGACGGCGCGCCGCGGCCGATGCCGCTGGTCATCACCCACGGCTGGCCGGGCTCGATCGTCGAGTTCCTCGCGGTCATCGACCAACTGGCCCATCCCGAGCGCCATGGCGGCGATGCGCTCGACGCTTTCGACGTGATCGCGCCGTCGCTGCCGGGCTACGGCTTCTCCGGCCCGCCGATCCGCGATGACGGCACGACCGGCCCGATCGGCCCGCGCGCCATTGCCGGGCTGTGGCACCGGCTGGTGCACGGCACGCTCAACTACCGCCGGCCCTACGGCGCGCAGGGCGGCGACTGGGGCGCCGTCGTCTCGTCCTGGCTCGCCTTCGATCATCCGGTCAAAGACGAGACGGACGACTGGAAATCGGGCGTGCTCGGACTGCATCTCAACATGACCGGGGTGCGGCCCGGCATCGACCTCAAGACCACTGCGCTCAGCCCGGCCGAGAAGCTGTGGCTCGGCCAGATGGGCGAGCTCGACGACAGGACCGCCTACCAGCGCATCCAGGCGACGCGGCCGCAGACGCTCGGCGTGGCGCTCTCCGATTCACCGGTCGGGCTGGCGGCGTGGATCGTCGAGAAGTTCCGCGACTGGAGCGACTGCAAAGGCGATCCCACGAACAGCTTCTCGATGGACACGCTGCTCGACAACATCATGGTCTACTGGCTGACCGGCACCGCCGGGACCGCGACCTGGCTCTATCGCGGCGTCACCCAGCAGAAGCCGCGCGCCCTGCCGCCCGGCGGCCGCGTGCAGGTGCCGACGGCGTTCGCCGCCTTTCCCGCCGACATCGCGCCGGCCCCGCCCAAGGAATGGCTCGAGCGCATCTACGAGCTGCGCCGCCACACCGTGATGCCCAAGGGCGGCCACTTCGCCGCGCTCGGGGAACCCGACCTGCTGGTCGAGGACATCCGCGCCTTCTTCCGGCCGCTGCGCTTCGGCGCGGCCAACGACTGATGGCCCGGCAGACGATCCTCGCGCGCAACGGCACCGACCGCCTGGTCGTGACGACGATCTGCACCCATTTCATCTTCTTCCACGAGGCTGGCTTCCAGTTCCGCACCCAGCGCCGGCTTGGCCGGCGCTGGGCGCCGACCGACGAGGCCTTGCAGCCGCTCGACGTGCAGTGCAGCTTCAACCAGGGCGACGATCCGGCGGCGTTCGGCGCCACGCCGCAGACCGGCACGGGCTTCTACAAACTGTCGTGCGACCAGATGTCGATCCGCACGCATTGCGTCAACGTCGTGCGCGGCGGGCCGACCGAGACCGAGCCGAACGGCGGCAACGATGCGCGCAGCGTTCGGAACGTGGTCGTGAGCTTCACCTACGACGATCGCGCGCAGACGATCAGTCACCGGTCTTAGGCTGGCGGCGCGCCATTCCAGTGGCGCGCCCCAGCAACAAGCCTAGGCGAGCGTCGCCGTCGCCTGCGCCGCGATGGTGCCCTTGGGCGTCACCGTCCACAGCTCCGCACCTTTGCCGTCGGCGGTCGGCCGGCCGATCACCTCGAACGGCGCGGTGTCGAACAGCGGTGCCCGGGCGCGCACGGCGACGCTCTTGATCGTCCGTCCCGGCATCGAATCGCGCAGCAGGTCGAAGATGCATTGCTGGGCGAACGGCCCGTGTACCACCAGGCCGGGATAGCCCTCGGTCTCCAGGCAGTAGGTGCGGTCGTAGTGGATGCGGTGCGGGTTGAAGGTGATCGCCGAGTAGCGGAACAGCATCACCGGGTTGGGCGTGATGGTGCGCCGCCACGGTGCGTCGGCGGGCGCGGCCTCGCGCACCGGCACGCCGCTCTTCTCGCCGGGCTTGGGATCCTCGCGGAACACCGTGCTCGCCGCCTCGGTCAGGGCGAGCCCGCGCGGCGTGAAGAGGCGGCGCGTCTGGGTGGTGACGATCAGCGTGCCGGTGCTGCCCTCGCGCAACTGGATGTCGCTGAACTCGATCTCGCGGCGGAGCTTGTCGCCGACCCGGATCTCGCCGTCGAAGGTGAAGGTGGAGCCGGCATACATCCGCCGCGGCATCGGGATCTTGGGCAGCACACCGCCGGCGAAGGCCGCCCCGTCGCGGCCGAGCTGGTCGGCCCGCGCATAGGAATGCAGGAAGCAGAGATGCCAGCCCGGCGCGATCGGCTGGCCGTCCTGCGGCGCCTTCTCCGGGCGGTCGAAGGTCGCGATCATCGCCTTGAGCGGCGCCCGGGTGACGACGTCCTCGTCCTCGATCTTGGTGCCGAGCGTCTTGCGCAGCGGTGCGATGTCGATGGTCATGCCTGTTCCTTCCCGTTGGACCGCCAGCTTAGACGGCGAAAACCCTGTGGAAAACTCCCCGCGCGCGACCCGCATTATGGGCATTGGCTCGCGAATCGAGCCGCCAAAACCGGGCCTCGAATCGCGAGCCAATGCCCATAATAGGTGTTCGTCGCGCACGCGCGTATGAAGCTGGCGAAGGAGCTTCCGATGGCCGTGTTGTCCGTCCTGTTTCCGAAACCTGTGTCCCCCGCGCTCCTTGCGGGAACGGCCGACGGCTGCTGTCAGCGACGGCACTCGAACGAAAAACGGCGACCTCGCACAAAACGGAGAAAACGGTGAAAACGGTCGGCGGACGACCTCGCCGTCGAGCGACGCCACCAGCTTGGCGAACGCCGCCGGCGTCACTCCGCCGCGACGGCGAGGCCCATCTGATCGCAGGTCGGCGCCACGTCGGAGACGGTGGCGCGGCGCATGTCGCGCTTGTAACGCTGGTCGTCGAAGTCGAGGCCGCGATGCATGGTGCAGCGATCGTCCCACATCACCAGGTCGTTGACCCGCCAGCGATGGCTGTAGACGAATTGGCGCTGCGTGGCGTGGTCGATCAGCTCCTTCAGCAGCGCCTCGGCCTCTTGCCTGGACATGCCGCTGATCGTGCCGGCGTGGCTCGCGAGATAGAGGCTCATGCGGCCGGAATCCGGCAGCCGCCGCGCCACCACCTGCGGCACCGGCGCGAAGGCCTGCTTCTCGCTCTCGTCGAAATCGCTGAAGCCGAGCTTGGCGCGCGAGGTCATCAGCGAATGCCAGGCGACCAG
>VBAF01000033.1:0-13553 GCA_005884705.1 Alphaproteobacteria bacterium | reverse complement strand
GGCCAGGATGTTGTCCTCGGCGTCGAGGTTGCCGACATCGGCCATCTGCTCGTGCAGCCGCATCTTGTGGTCGGCGCGCAGCTTGAACACCGACGTCTCGAGCGGGCCGAAATGGCGGGCGAAGTCGAGATGGCTCTCGTCGCTGAAGGTCTGGTCGGGGAAAACAAGGACGGCATACCGGGTGAAGGCGGCCTTGATCGCGGCGATGTCGTCGGCGCCGAGCGGCCGGCCGAGATCGACGTCGCCGATCTCGGCGGCGAAAGAGGGCGTGACGGCATGGATGGAGATGGCCATGGTTCCTCCCGATCCTGTGTTTGCCCGCGATTGGACCACCGAAGGACGGCCTCGGCAAATGGCTTTCACGACACGCATGCTCGGCTTGGCCGTCGCGGTTTTGCTGCTCGGCATTGCCGGCCTCCAGGCCGCGGCGCTTCTGGCGCCGCTCGACCGGCTGCACCGCACCAAGAGCCGCTGATGGAGTCCGCACCATGATCGAAAAGCAGGACGTCCAGGAACTCTTCCCGACCCCGCTCTGGATCGTCGACCTCAAGGCCAACGAGGCGGCCGCGCTGAACGCCAGGCTCAAGGCCGAGATCGAGCGGCTGATCGCGCCGCGGCCCAAGGTGCCCGCCGGCAGCAACTGGCAGACGCCGCAGGACCTGCACAAGCGGCCGGCCTTCGCCGAGTTCGTGAAGCTGGTCGAGACGGCGGCGCGCGGCGTCGCGCGCTTCCTGCAGGTCGACCAGTATCCGATGGTGGTCACCGGCTGCTGGGCGAACGTCAATCCGCCCGGCGCCTACCATCCGACGCACCACCATCCGAACAACTACCTGAGTGGCGTCTACTATGTCGCCGTGCCGCCCACCGGCTCGCGCATCCTGTTCCAGGACCCGCGGCCGTCGATGATCATGCCCAAGCCGCGCCAGTACACGCGGCTCACCGCCAACGGCGCCGACGCGCAGAGCAAGGAGGGCCGGCTGCTGATCTTCCCGGCCTGGGTGAAGCACAATGTGCCGGCCAACGACGGAGAGACCGACCGCATCAGCATCTCCTTCAACTTGATGTTCACCAACTTCACGGAGACGATGGCTTCGCCGATGTGGGACGCGACGGCGGGCAAGGAGAAGGGGTGATGCTGAAGGATCGTTACGGCAACGAGCTCAGCACGGCTTCGACGGCGGCGCGCGACGCCTACGTCCGCGGTGTCGACAGCCTGATGGCCGGCAGCGCGGGCACCGACATAGCCTTCGCCGACGCGGTCGCGGCCGACGAGGGCTTCGCGCTTGCCCACATCTCGCTCGCGCGCGCCAAGCAGCTGATGGGCCGCGGCCACGAGGCCAAGGCGCCGCGCGCGCGGGCGCTCGAGCTCGCCGCGGGGACCACGCCGCGCGAGCAGAGCCACATCGCGATCTTCGACAAGATCCTGACCGGGCAGGCCGATGCGGCACTCGCCGCGATCAAGCAGCACACCAGGACGTGGCCGCGCGACGCCATGGCACTCGCGCCGGCGACCAGCGTGTTCGGCCTGATCGGCTTCTCCGGCAAGGTCGGCCGCGAGAACGAGCAGCTCGCCATGCTCGAGCCGTTCGAGGCGCATTACGGCGACGACTGGTGGTATCGCACGCAGCTCGCCTTCGCGCAGATCGAGCTCGGCCGGTTCGACGCCGGCGAGCGCAACATCGAGGCGGCACTGGCCGCCTATCCGAAGAGCGCGCATGGCGCCCATATCCGCGGCCATCTGTTCTACGAGCGCGGCGAGCGCGAGGCCGGGCTCGCCTTCCTCAACGACTGGATGGAGGACTATCCGCGCGACGGGCTGATGCATTGCCACAACAGCTGGCATCGGGCGCTGTGGTCGCTCGAGACCGGCCGGCTGGCCGAGGCCTGGCAGATCTACAACGACTCGCTGCGGCCCGGCGCGGCGTGGGGGCCGCAGGTCAATGTCGCGACCGATTGCCCGGCCTTCCTGCTGCGCGCCGAGATGGCGGGCGAGCCGCGCCGGCCCGAGCTGTGGCGCGAAGTGGCCGAATACTCGACCCAGTGGTTCGCCAAGCCGGGCCTGAGCTTCGTCGACATGCACACGGTGCTGGCCTACGCCATGGCCGGCGACGCGGCGAAGCTCGCGCCGTTCACCGACAATCCGCGCGGCGCCGCCGGCGACATGGTGCCGCCGATGGCGCGCGGCTTCACGGCTTACGCGCGCGGCGACTGCGCGGCCGCCGTCGCCGAGATCGAGCCGCTGCTCGCGACCCACGAGCGGCTCGGCGGCAGCCGCGCCCAACGCGACCTGCTGGAATACGTCGTCGCCGCCGCCAAGCTGCGCGCCCACGGCCGCGACGAGGCCCGTCAATTCATCGCGGCGCGCCGGCCGTACAACGCCAAAGTCGGCGGCTTCCCGCTGGCGGGACTATAGCCCCGTCGAGCGAAACGCCGGGTTATCACGAGCGCCACCCACCGCTGTCATGCCGAGCGCAGCGAGGGATCCTTATGAACTGTTCGACAAAGACCCTTCGCTGCGCTCGGCACGACACGAGCTACCCGCTCACCGGGGGCGGATCAGAGGCCCTTCTTGCCCATCGCCAGGAACTTGTCCTGGCGCTGCTTGCGCAAGCTGTCGGGATCGAGATTGCCGAGCTGCTCGAGGGCATCGGAGATCACCTTGCCGACGGCGTCGATCGTCTCGTCGGGCGCGCGATGGGCGCCGCCCATCGGCTCGGGGATGACGTCGTCGATCACCTCGAGGCGCTTGAGGTCCTGCGCCGTCACCTTCATCGCCTCGGCGGCGTCCTGCGCGTTGGCGTTGGAGCGCCACAGGATCGAGGCGCAGCCCTCGGGCGTGATCACCGAGTAGACCGCGTTCTCCAGCATGAACACCTTGTCGGCCGAGGCGATCGCCAGCGCGCCGCCCGAGCCGCCCTCGCCGATCACCACGCTGACCAGCGGCACGCCGATCGCGAGGCAGGTGTCGATCGAGCTGGCGATCGCCTCGGCCTGGCCGCGCGCCTCGGCGTCGAGGCCGGGATAGGCGCCGGGCGTGTCGACCAGCGTGACGACCGGCAGGCCGAAGCGGTCGGCGAGCCGCATCAGGCGCTGCGCCTTGCGGTAGCCCTCCGGCCGCGCCATGCCGAAATTGTGCTTGATACGCGATTCGGTATCGTCGCCCTTCTCCTGGCCCAGCACCATGACGCTGCGGCCGCCGAGCCGGCCCAGCCCGCCGACCACCGCGACGTCCTCGCCGAAGGCGCGGTCGCCGGCGAGCGGCGTGTAGTCGCTGATCAGCCGGTCGATGTAGCGCTGGGCGTGCGGCCGCTCGGCATGGCGCGCCACCTGGACCCGCTGCCACGGCGTCAGCTTGGCATAGGTCTGCCGCAGCAGCTTCTGCACCTTGTCCTGCAGCCGCATCACCTCGTCGGCGATGTCGACCTCGCCGGAGTTGGGCAAATGGCGGAGCTCGGCAATCTTGCTTTCGAGCTCCGCGATCGGCTTCTCGAAATCGAGATACGTCGTCATGCGCGGCTAGCTCTCGCCCGGCTCCCGGGTTCTGTCAACCGGCCGCCGCCGGCGCTTGGCCAGCGGATGATGATCCTCGACCAGGGCGCGCAACTTCTCCGGCACGACATGAGTGTAGATCTGCGTCGTCGCGATGTCGGCGTGGCCGAGCATGAGCTGCACGCTGCGCAGGTCGGCGCCGGCCTCGAGCAGGTGGCTGGCGAAGGCGTGACGCAGCACGTGCGGCGAGACGCGCACCGGATCGATGCCGGCCGCCAGTGCCGACTCCTTGAGGAGCTGGGCGAAGCGCTGGCGTGTCAGATGACCGGCGCGGCCGCGCGACGGAAAGAGATGGCGCGACTTCTCGCCCTCGGCCAGCGAGGCGGCGCGGCTGCGCAGCCACTTGGCGATCGCGGCCCGGGCTGGGTCGGAGAGCGGCACCTGGCGCTCCTTGTTGCCCTTGCCGCGCACCAGCAGCATGGTCGGATCGCGCTCGGCGGCGCCGAGCGGCAGGCCGACCAGTTCCGACACCCGCAAGCCCGAGCCGTAGAGGATCTCGAGCAAGGTCTCCATGCGGCCGCCGTCGCCGCCCTTGGCCTGTGCCGCCTCGATCAGCCGATCGACCTCGACCCGCGTCAGCACCTTGGGCAGCGGCCGGCCGAGCTTGGGCGAATCGAGGGTGCTCGCCGGATCGTCGTCGCGCATCCGCTCGGCCAGCAGGAAGCGGTAGAACTGGCGCAGCACCGAGAGCCGCCGCGCCACCGTGCGCGGCGTCATGCCGAGATAGTCGAGCGCCTTCAGGTAGGCGCGCAGCGCGGTGGCGTCGGCCGCGGCCGGCTTCTGCTTGCGCCGCGCCAGGAAGGCCTGCAGGTCGTCGAGGTCGCGGCCGTAGGCCTCGAGCGTGTTCTTCGCCGCGCCGCGCTCGGCCTCGAGCATCTCGAGGAAAGTCTCGACCTCGCGCGAGCGCTCGACCGGCTGCCTCTTGGCGGGCTGCTTCTTCTTCACAGGCCGGCGGCGATCGCGACTTCGATCGCGAACAGGCGCGCCGCCTCGTCCTCGCCGACCGCGCGAAGGCTGCGCACCAGCACGCCGACCGAAGCGGGATGCAGCGAGTCGAGCGACAGGTCACCCAGCGCAAGCGACGCGAGCAAAGCCGTCTCGGCTCGACGATGGGCCGACGCGGCCGCCTGCAAGGCCTGCAGGGTGGCGGCGGACAGGGCGACCAGCCGCGCACCGGCAGGCTGCTCCGGCAGCTCGGTGGTGCCCGGCGCCACGTCGATGCCGGTGGCGCGGAACAGCTCGAGCAGCAGGTTGCCGCGCCACGCCGCGCGCGGCCCGTCGTCGCGACGCATCACGGCGTACCAGCGATTGACCTCGCTCGGCGGCAGGCGGCGCGGGCTGTCGATGCCGGCGACCGCGGCGAGCGGCATCAGATGATCGAGCGCGTCGAGCGTGCGCGGATTGTTGGCGGCGGCGGTGATCGCGAGCTTGACCCACGCCTCGGTCAGCCGCTTGTCGCCGAGCAGCAGGAAGCCGCGGATCGCCTCCTGCGCCACGGCGGCGAATTCGGGCTTGGCCGGCAGGCGCAGCAGCCCGGCGGCGGTGGCGCGCGCGATCGTCGGGAACAAGGGACTGCCGCGCGTCTCGCCATAGACTGCGGCGATCGACTGGATGATCTCGGGCCCAGTGACGGCAGCGCTGACCGCGGCGACGAGCTGCGCGCGGCGTGCCATCGGCGCCGGCAACGCAGCCCCCTCGCGCACGGCCTGCACGTAGAGGTCGCTGAGCCGCGTCGCCTCGATGATGGCTCCCGCCTCGCCGCGCTCGGCGACCTCCAGCCGGGTCACCAGCGGCAGCGACTTGTTGGCGACCAGCGCCCGCATCATCGGCGGCTGGGTCGACTGCAGCGCAGCCGGCGGCAACCGGCCATGGGAGAGATCGAGCATCACCATCGCCGGCCCATCGAGCGCGCCGGCCGACAGTTGCGCGTCGCTGGCCTCGCCCTGGACGAGCTGGCAGGCCAGCGCGGCGCGGCGGCCGAACGGCTCGGCCAGGCGATGGCTGCTCACGATGCTGCAGGCGCCGGCGCGCTCGCCCGACATCATCAGCGCATTGACCGTGACGGCGGCGATCGCCGGATCCTCGTAGCCGCCGGCGGTGCGCACCATCTCGTTCAGGCTCTCGCCCTCGCCCATCGCCGCGAGCCTGTCGACCTTGCGTGCGAACAGGGTGGGCGGCGGGCTGCCGTCGGGCCCAGGCGTCACCAGCTCGCTCACCAGCACCTTGAACTGCAGGTCGCGCAGCGCGCGGCTGCGCGGCGCCGGCAAGAGGGCGGAGACCAGCCGCTTGGCGGTGGCGAGCGAAGTGCCGTTCCAGGCGTCGGGCGGCATGCCGCCGGTGCCAGGCCGCAGGAAACCGGTGGGAAAGTCGTCGAACTGCGTCTGCGCCGCTACCGGCAGCGAGCTGGCGAACAGCGCCGAGGCACCTGCAAGCAGCGCCGCGGCCAGCCGGCTAGCGCGCAAAGCGTTCACTGGGCACCGGCACCTCGAAATGCTTGACCGGCGGACGCGGCTCGACCACCGCGAGGGCCAACAGGCCGATCGCCGCCACACAGAGCACGGCGACGATCAGGAGCGGCCCCAGGCGGAAGGTCGGCATCTGAGGCTTGGAACGGAACAGGCGCACGCGGGGCAAACTACCCGTCCTCCCTAGAGGCGGCAATCGCCGCCGGCCGGTCGCTTGAAACAGGCGGCGGAATGGGCGACATGCAGGGACAGCAGGCTCATGGACTCCTCTTCTCCCCTTTCAGTGCCGCGCACCGTGGCCCTCGTGGGCCTGATGGGCGCCGGCAAGAGCGCGATCGGCAAGCGGCTGGCGCTCAAGCTCGGCCTGCCGTTCATCGACGCCGACGACGAGATCGAGCGCGCGGCCGGCTGCTCGATCGCGGAGTTCTTCGAGCGCTTCGGCGAGACCGAGTTCCGCGCGGGCGAGCGCCGGGTGATCTCCCGCCTGCTGGCCGGTCCGCCGCACATCCTGTCGACCGGCGGCGGCGCCTACATGGATCCCGAGACGCGCGCGATGATGCGCCAGCATGCGATCACGGTGTGGCTGCGTGCCGACCTCGAGGTGCTGTACGACCGCGTGAAGAAGCGCACCCACCGGCCGTTGCTGCGCCAGGGCGATCCCAGGGAGATTCTCGAGCGCCTGATGAGCCAGCGTTATCCCGTCTATGCCGAGGCCGACCTCGTGGTCGAATCGACCGCCCAGCCCGCCGAAGTGACCACCGACCAGGTGATGGATGCCCTGCGCCGCCATCTCGAGCCGCAGGATGCGGGAGCGGCGGCATGATCACCGTTCCCGTCGGCCTCGCCGGCCGCAGCTACGACATCCTGATCGGCCCTGCCCTGATCGATCGTGCGGGCGAGCTTAGCGCCGGCCTGCTGTCCTCGCGGCGAGTCATTGTTGTGACCGACCAGACGGTGGCGCCGCTCTATGGCGCGCGCGTCGTTGCCTCGTTCAAGAACGCAGGCGTCGCCGCGACCACCGTCACTGTCCCGCCCGGCGAGAGCAGCAAGGAGTTCGCCGCCTTCGGCCAGCTGATGAACGCCCTGCTCGACCAGCGGCCCGACCGCAAGACGACGCTGGTCGCGCTGGGCGGCGGCGTGGTCGGCGACCTCACCGGCTTTGCCGCGGCGAGCCTGCTGCGCGGCGTCGACTTCATCCAGCTGCCGACGACACTGCTCGCCCAGGTCGATTCCTCGGTCGGCGGCAAGACCGGCATCAACACCCGGCACGGCAAGAACCTGATCGGCGCCTTCTACCAGCCGCGGCTGGTGGTGGCCGACACCGACGTGCTCGACACGCTGCCCAAGCGCGAGTTGCTGGCGGGCTATGCCGAGGTCGCCAAGTACGGGCTGATCGACGATCCCGCCTTCTGGGAGTGGTGCGAGGCGAATGGCGCGGCCGTGCTGGCCGGCGATGCGGCCAAGCGCAGCTACGCCATCGAGCAGAGCTGTCGCGCCAAGGCGCGCATCGTGGCGGCCGACGAGCGCGAGACCACCGACCTGCGCGCCCTGCTCAATCTCGGCCATACCTTCGGCCACGCGCTCGAAGCCGAGACCGGCTTCGGGCCCGACCTGCTGCACGGCGAGGCGGTGGGCGCGGGCATGGCGATGGCCTTCGACCTGTCGGCCGCACTCGGCCTTTGCTCGGCGCAGGACGCCGCCCGGGTGCGCCGGCATCTGGCGGCGGTCGGCCTGCCGGTGCGGCTGCGCAGCATCGGCGGCGACAACCGGCGCACCTGGCAGGCCAGCCGGTTGATCGAGCACATGCGCGGCGACAAGAAGGCGGAGGCGGGCAAGCTCACCTTCGTCCTGGCGCGCGGCATCGGCCAAGCCTTCGTCAGCCGCGACGTCGACGAGACGGCGCTGCACGGCCTGCTCGACCGCACCATCGCGGCCTGAGGCAGCGATGGAGCACGAGATCGCGTTCGAACTGCCGCCTTCCATCGCGGCGCCCCTGGTCGTGCTGTGCCTGGCGTTGAGCGCCTATCTCGCCGCGACCGAGACGGCGATCACCGGCGCGTCCCATCCGCGCATGCATCGACTGGCCCAGCAGGGCAACAAGCGCGCACAGACAGTGATGCGCCTGCTCGAGCACAAGGACCAGGTCGTGAGCGCGGCCCTGCTCGGCAACAGCGTCGTCAACATCCTGTCGGCTGCGCTCACCACGGCGGTTCTGACGTCGGTGTTCGGCGCGGCAGGTGTCGTCTATGCGACGATCATCATCGGGGTCCTGGTCGTGATCTTTGCCGAGGTCATGCCCAAGACCTGGGCCTTGCTGCGCGCCGACCGAGTGGCGCTCATACTGGCGCCATCCATGGCCTTCACGGTCGCGCTGCTGGGTCCCCCGGCACGAGCCTTTGCCTGGATTTCACGAGTGCTCCTGAAGGCGATCGGCGTGCGGACCGACCGGACGACCGATGCGCAGGAACATGCCGAGCTGCTGCGCGGCGCGATCGATATGCACGGCGGCGACGCCACCGACACCGACGCACCGGCCGAGAAGGCGATGCTGCGCAATGTCCTCGACCTCGGCGACCGCACGGTCGGCGATGTCATGACCCATCGCGGCAACGTCGCGCTGATCGATGCCGACGAGCCGGTCGACTCGATCGTGGCGCAGGCGCTGGCGGCGCCCTATACGCGCATCCCGCTCTATCGCGGCCAGCCCGACAACGTGATCGGCGTCATTCACGCCAAGGACCTGTTCCGCGCCGTGCGCGCCGCCGGCGGCCCGGCCGAAGTGAAGATCGACGAGATCAAGACGCCGCCCTGGTTCATCCCCGAATCGACCATCCTGTTCGACCAACTCGAGGCGTTCCGCGAGCGGCATGAGCATTTCGCCATCGTGGTCGACGAGTACGGCGCGCTGCGCGGCATCATCACCCTCGAGGACATCATCGAGGAGATCGTCGGCGACATCGAGGACGAGCACGACGCGATCCGCCGCGGCGTCCTGCGGCGCGAGGACGGCAGCCTGATCAGCCAGGGCGACGTGCCGATCCGCGACCTCAACCGCGAATTCGGCTGGAACCTGCCGGAGGACGTCGCCATCACGATCGCCGGCCTGGTGCTGCACGAGGCGCGGCGGATCCCCGAAGTTGGCCAGGTTTATGCGTTCTACGGCTTCCGGTTTGAAATTCTGAAGCGCGAGGGCACGCGCATCGCCGAGTTGCGCATCGTACCGCCGGCCGCCATACAGGCCGCCAACTAGCCGAAACGACTTTTCGAGAGGGTACTGCCATGCCGCTTTCGCCGCCGGTCGGGCGACAGCACCTGCATACGCGCAAGGTCACGTGCCAGGGCTTCTACCGCGACGACGGGCTGTTCGACATCGAAGGCCGGATCACCGACGAGAAGACCTACGAGCACGCCAACGAATGGCGCGGCACGCTCGGGCCCGGCGACCATGTGCACGACATGTCGATCCGCCTGACGCTCGACCACCGCTTCACCATCGTCGATGTCGAGGCGGTGACCGACAGCTCGCCCTACCGCATGTGCGGCGACATAGCGCCCAACTTCAGGAAGCTGATCGGCTTGCGGGTCGGCCCGGGTTTCACGAAGGCGGTGCGCCAGCGGCTGGGCGGCGTGCACGGCTGCACCCATCTGGTCGAGCTGCTGGGCCCGGTGGCCACCACCGCCTTCCAGACCGCGGGCTCCAAGAAGGCCAACGAGCTGCAGCTCGCCCATCGCCTCAAGATCGGCAAGCCGCCCAAGCCGCGCGATCCCGCGGCGCCGCCGCGCAAGCCCTACATGCTCGACAGTTGCTACAGCTGGGCGTCCGACAGCGAGGTCACCAAGCGCTGGGTGCCGCAGTTCTACACCGGCCCCGACGCCGACGCGGTGCGCGAGGCGGCGAAGGGCAAGGACATCGAGATGGACGGCTAACTCTACCTGTCCTCCGCCGGCGTCAGCGTCGTCAGGGAGAGGGCGTGCAGGCCGGCGTCGAACTCCGCCTTCAGGGCGTCGTAGACCAGCCGCTGGCGCGCCACCCTGTTGTGGCCCTCGAAGGCGGCTGACACGATCTCGACACGGAAATGCGACTCGCCGCCTTCGCGATGGCCGGCATGGCCGCGATGGCGCGACGATTCATCCTCGATGTCCAATCGCGTCGGCGCAAATCGTGTCCGAAGCTTGTTGTCAATCGCGTTTGCGACCACGCCCATCGCTTGCCTCTCTTGCCCGTCAAACTGGTTGAACACATATTATTCGGATGTCGAGGCGGCGAGCCAAATCTCTGACCACCGAAGGTGCCAGGACCTTCGATCGGGTCTGCGAAGCACCGGGTTGCCGCCTGTGCGGCGAGTACCGCGCGCCGCTCGCCCGCGACCGGCTCGACCAGCACCGCTGGTTCTGCCTCGAGCATGTGCGCGACTACAACAAGAAATGGGACTACTTCGCCGGCCTTGACGCCGAGGCGATCGAGCAACACATCCGGGCCGACACCATCTGGCGGCGGCCGGTCTGGCCGCTTGGCGGGCGGCGCAGCAACGGCCCCCATCTGCACGATCCGCTCGATCTCGCGCACGAAGCCGGCCTGTTCGAGCGTCCGCCGCCCAAGATGGATGGCAGCGAGCACCTCACGCCGGCTGAACGGAACGCCTTGGGGGTGCTTGAACTTTCATGGCCGTTGACCAAGGCGGACGTGAAATCTCGTTACAAGGAACTGGTCAAGATCCATCATCCGGATGCAAATGGCGGCGCCCGGGAGGCAGAGGAAAAGCTCAAGGAAATCAACGCTGCCTATTCCACTCTGCGGGCATCGGAGCACCTTCCCGTCGAGTGATTAGCCCCGTTCAGGGCAGCCACGGCAATTGGTCGCTTGCGGTGCACAAATCGGCCTGCGACTATGGCTTTTGGGCCCGCAATTTGGCGGGTTTTGTATTGTAGGACACGTGATGGCTTCCACGACGACCGCGGCCCGGCAGAATGTTTCGGGCATGCCGGATATCAAGGTTTCCGCCCGCCAACTGTTCGGCATCGACACCGACATGGAGGTCCCCGCCTTCAGCGCCTCGACCGAGCACGTCCCGCCGGTCGACGACGCCTACCTGTTCGACCATGACACGACGATGGCGATCCTCGCCGGCTTCGCCTTCAACCGCCGTGTGATGGTCCAAGGCTACCACGGCACCGGCAAGTCGACCCACATCGAGCAGGTCGCAGCGCGCCTCAACTGGCCCTGCCTGCGCGTCAACCTCGACAGCCACATCTCCCGTATCGACCTGATCGGCAAGGACGCGATCGTGCTGCGCGACGGCAAGCAGGTCACCGAGTTCCGCGAGGGCATCCTGCCGTGGGCGCTGCAGAACCCGACGGCGCTGGTGTTCGACGAGTACGACGCCGGCCGCGCCGACGTCATGTTCGTGATCCAGCGCGTGCTCGAGGTCGACGGCAAGCTTACCCTGCTCGACCAGAACAAGGTGATCCATCCGCATCCGTCGTTCCGCCTGTTCTCGACCGCCAACACGGTCGGCCTCGGCGACACGACCGGCCTCTATCACGGCACGCAGCAGATCAACCAGGGCCAGATGGACCGCTGGTCGATTGTGACGACGCTCAACTACCTGCCGCACGACCAGGAAGTGAACATCGTCGCCGCCAAGACGCCGACCTACGACACCGACGAGGGTCGCAAGATCATCTCCGCCATGGTGGCGCTGGCCGACCTCACCCGCGCCGGCTTCATCGCCGGCGACATCTCGACCGTGATGTCGCCGCGCACCGTGATCACCTGGGCCGAGAACGCCCGCATCTTCGGCGGCGACCTGGGCTTTGCCTTCCGGTTGACCTTCCTCAACAAGTGCGACGAGGTCGAGCGCTCGACGCTCGCCGAGTACTATCAGCGCTGCTTCGGCAAGGAATTGCCGGCATCCAGCGGCAAGGGCGGCAAGCTGCACTGACCCACCTGCGCCGATTGGGGGCCTGATGGCCAAGGACACCACGCCGCTCGAGGAGTTCCGCAGGGTCACTGCGACCACGATGCGGGCGATCTCGAAGAAGGAAGTCAACGTCTCCTTCGTGCCGGACGGCGGCTCGCTGCTCGGCCAGGAGGCGCGCATCACCGTGCCGGCGCGCGACCTGCCGGTCGAGGATGTGAGCCGCGTCCGCGGCGAGGCCGATTCGATGGCGCTGAAGCTGCGCCACCACGACCGCAAGATGCATCTGCGCCGCGTGCCGCGCGGCGAGACCGCGCGCGCGATCTTCGAGGCGGTCGAGCAGGTCAGGGTCGAGGCGCTGGGTGCCAAACGCATGGCAGGCGTCGCCGACAACCTTTCCGCCCTGTGGCGCCAGCGCTCGGACCAGCGCGGCCATGCCCGCGTCAAGGCCAAGGACGACGCGCCGATCGCCGACGTGATCAGCCTGATCGCGCGCGAGCAGCTCCTGGGGGCGGCCCCGCCCGAGTCGGCCAAGGCGATGGTCGACATGTGGCGGGCCGATGTCGAATCCGCCGCCGGCCGCGACTTCCAGAAGCTCAAGGATGCGCTCACCAACCAGGACGCCTTTGCCCGCGCCGCACGCCAGCTGATCCGCGATCTCAAGCTCGGCGACGAGTCGTCGGACCTGCAGGACGACGACCAGGACGAGAGCCAGGACCAGGAGAATGCCGACGGCCAGTCCAACGAGACCGGCGACGACCAGAGCGATTCGAGCGAGAGCCAGGGCTACGGCGCCCAGGGCGAGGAGACCGAGGACGCCTCCGAGCAGGAGGACGCTTCGGAGACCACCGCCGACCAGGCTCAGACCGAGATGCAGATGGGCTCGGGCGACGAGGAGGAGCCGGGCCGCGCCGAGCGTCCGTGGCTGCCGCCGGGCGCGCTCAGCAACGAGCCGCTGGGCCAGCAGTATCACGCCTATACCCAGAAGTTCGACGAGATCGTCGAGGCCGACCAGCTGTGCGATGCCGAGGAGCTCGGCCGGCTGCGCAACCATCTCGACCAGCAGCTCAGCCACCTGCAGGGCGTGATCGGCAAGCTCGCCAATCGGCTGCAGCGCCGCCTGATGGCGCAGCAGAACCGCTCCTGGGAGTTCGACCTCGACGAGGGCACGCTCGATGCGGCGCGGCTGGCCCGCATCGTCGCCAACCCGATGCATGCGCTCTCCTTCAAGAAGGAGAAGGACACCAACTTCCGCGACACCGTGGTGTCGCTGCTGATCGACAACTCGGGGTCGATGCGCGGCCGGCCGATCACGGTCGCGGCGATGAGCGCCGACATCCTGGCGCGCACGCTCGAGCGCTGCGGCGTCAAGGTCGAGATCCTGGGCTTCACCACCCGCGCCTGGAAGGGCGGCCAGAGCCGCGAGCAGTGGCTCGCCGCCGGCAAGCCGGCCAATCCCGGCCGCCTCAACGACCTGCGCCACATCATCTACAAGCCGGCCGACGCGCCGTGGCGCCGGGCCCGCAAGAATCTCGGCCTGATGCTGCGCGAGGGCATCCTCAAGGAGAACATCGACGGCGAGGCGCTGTTGTGGGCGCACAACCGGCTGCTGGCGCGGACC
>VBAF01000632.1:2228-2640 GCA_005884705.1 Alphaproteobacteria bacterium | reverse complement strand
AGCGCCAGGCCATCGAGGCGTCGACCGACATCGTGCTGCTCACCGACCTGTCGCTGCCCGGCGTGCGCGACACGATGCGCCTGCAGCAGCTTGTGCACGACGTGGCGCCCCAGGCGCGCCTGTATCTGGTGACCGGCGGCGTGGTCGAGCCGCGCCGCTCGGCGGTCAAGGTGGCCGACCTCGAGCGCACCCTGAAGCGCAAGGTCGATTGCCAAGTCCCGTCCGATGTGCCGTCAGCCCTGTCGGCGATAAATTTCGGCAAGCCACTGGCTGAAGCCGCGCCCAACAGTCCGATCGTGAAGGCTCTGCGCCCGCTGATCGCCGCTCTCGACCAGCCGGCGGCGGAGGCGGGCGACAAGACCGGCACGGCGGCGCGGGCGTTCAAGCGCTTCGCCGAAGGCCTGCAACTCAA
>VBAF01000632.1:0-2129 GCA_005884705.1 Alphaproteobacteria bacterium | reverse complement strand
ACCGCGAGACCAAGATTGCCGCCGCCGCCGCCAGCCTCTCCGCCGGCGTCGGGCCGCGTTTGCGCGAGCTGATCGGCAATGGCATGCCGCCGGGCGAGGTGGCGCGCCAGGCCGGCCAGCAGGCGCAGATCCATTTCCGCCAGAGCGGCGTGATGCTGTCGCCGCTCGAGTTGCGCGGCTACGTGACCGAGGTGCTGCGGCCGCTGTTGCCGGCGCAGAGCTTCAGCGCACCCACGCCCGCGCTTGTCGAGCCCACGCCCGTCGAGAATGCGCCGGCGGCGCCGGTCGTGGCCGTTGAGCTGCCTCCAGTGGTGCACAGCGCCGTGCCGGAGCCAACGCTGCTCGATCCGAAGTCGACCGCCTGGGCGTCGCCGCAGGCGGCGCGGCCCGACGCCGTCGACAAGTCGAACAGCCGGCTGTCGCGCAGCAAGGTCGACCAGGCGCGCCGCACCATCCAGCCCCTGATCATGGGCCGCATCGATCTCGCGGCCGCGGTCAGCCTGCCGCGTAAGGAGCTGGTGCGCCAGCTCGAGGGGCTGGTGGCGGAGCTGCTGGCCGAGCAACGCGTGCAGCTCAACCGCCCGGAGCAGGAAGATCTCGTATACCAGCTCGTCAACGACATGATGGGGCTAGGCCCGCTCGAGCCGCTGCTCGAGGACGATGGCGTCACCGACATTATGATCAACGGGCCGAAGCAGATCTACATCGAAAAGCGCGGCAAGCTTGAGCTGACCTCGATCACCTTCGAGGACGGCGCCCATCTGCTGAACATCTGCAACCGCATCGTCAGCCGGATCGGCCGACGGGTCGACGAGTCGAGCCCGATCTGCGACGCCCGCCTGCTCGACGGCAGCCGCGTCAACATCATCATCCCGCCGCTGGCGATCGACGGTGCCTCGGTGTCGATCCGCAAATTCGGCAAGCGCCAGATCGGCTTCGACCAGATGGCGCAGCAGGGCAACATCTCGCCTGCCATGGCGACCGTGCTGCGCATCGCCGCGCGCTGCCGGCTGAACCTCATCGTGTCGGGCGGCACCGGTTCGGGCAAGACGACCATGCTCAACGCCCTGTCGGGCATGATCGAAAACGGCGAGCGCGTGGTCACCATCGAGGATGCCGCCGAGCTGCGCATGCAGCAGCCGCACGTCGTCCGCCTCGAGACCCGGCCTGCCAACCTCGAGGGCAACGGAGAGGTCAACATGCGCGAAGACCGCATCATCCTGGGCGAGGTGCGCGGTCCCGAGGCGATCGACCTGTTGCAGGCGATGAACACCGGCCATGACGGTTCGATGGGCACGCTGCACGCCAACCGACCGCGCGAGGCGCTGACCCGGCTCGAGAACATGGTCACCATGGGCGTGGCCAGCCTGCCGCCCAAGGCGATCCGCACCCAGATCGCCGGGTCGCTGCAGCTGATCGTCCAGATCAGCCGCATGCGCGACGGCGTCCGCCGGGTCACCCACATCACCGAGGTGATGGGCATGGAAGGCGAGGTCGTCATCACCCAGGACCTGTTCACCTACGAATTCAAGGGCGAGGCGGCCGACGGCAAGCTCACCGGCGCCTTCAAGAGCTCGGGCCTGCGGCCGCACTTCCTGCCGCGCGCCGCCTATTACGGTCTCGACCGTGTGCTGATGGAGGCTATGGGCTGATGTCCGGGCTGGGTCATTCAATGAGCCTCGATCAGGTGGCGATCGTGATCGCCTGGGGCGTGACCTTGACCTTTGTCGCGCTCTACCTCGTCTTCGGCGGCTTCTTCGCCGAGCGCCGCCTCAACGACCGCCTCGAGGATCTCGAGGGCCGCACGCGCGCGGGCAAGCGCACCCTGCAGATGGCAACGCTGCGCCGGGCCGAGAAGAAGGGTCGGCTGCCGACGCTCGACAAGTTCCTGTGGCAGTGGTTCCCCAACGCCGGCAAGATCCGCTACAAGCTGCAGACCAGTGGCATGACCCTGACACTGGGCGATTTCGCGTTTGCCTCGATCGCCCTCTCCGTGGCGATAGCCTTCACCCTCTACCTGACGATCGACCTTCCGCCCAGCATGGTGCTGGTGGGATCGCTGCTGATCGGCGTCGGCATTCCCAACATCGTGGTCGGCTGGAAGGCCAAGAAGCGCGGCCGCCAATTCA
>VBAF01000016.1:6744-9318 GCA_005884705.1 Alphaproteobacteria bacterium | reverse complement strand
TCGCGCGTGTCGACCATCACCGCCACCTCGTCGGTCTCGGTGCGCGTGCCCTTGGTCGCGGCGTTGAACGCCTTGGGATGCGGCCCATGGGTGAAGCCCGACGGGTGAACCGTCATCATGCCGGGATGGATGTTGTCGCGGCTGAAGAAGCTGCCCTTGTGATAGAAGATCACCTCGTCGAAATCGTCGTTGTTGTGGAAGAACGGCAGCTTCAAGGCCTCCGGATCCGATTCGAACGGCCGCGGCACGAAGGTGCAGACGACGAATCGGCCGGCCACGAAGGTGGTATGCGCCGACGGCGGCAGATGGGCGCGATGGCTCATCAGCGGACGGATATCGCGCCAGTTGATGCGCACGACGCTGAGATCGCCGTGCCAGCCGACCACGTCCAGCGGATTGAACGGATAGGTCACGGTCGAGAGCGCTTGGCGGCGCTTGACCGAGACCTTCCAGGTCCGCTCGTCCTGCTGCGCCTTGAAGGCGTCGTCGATGTGCGGCGTGTCGAGCATCGCCGGATCGAAGATCGCGTGCCGGCCGACCAGGCCCTTCTCCGGCAGGGTGAAATGATCGTTGGTCGCCTCGATCATCAGCGAGACCGTCGGCTGTTTGGGCGAGAGCCGCCACATCGTGCCGCGCGGGATCACGATGTAGTCGCCATCGCGATAGTCGAGACGGCCGTAGTCGCAGTAGAGGTCGCCCGCGCCGTCGTGGATGAACAGGAGCTGGTCGCCGTCGCTGTTGCGGGCGAGCTCGCTCATCGGCTGGTCGAGCTTCCAGATCCGCATTTGCAGGTGCGGGTTGCCCATCACCAGCTCGGCCTGCCAAGGATTGGCATGCGCCGCGGCGAGCTTGGTAAGGTCGAGCGCGCGGGGACGAATCGGGCCGTCGAAATCGATCCAGTCGGTCGGCTTGTGCCGGTGATGGAACTGCGCCGAGGGGCCGAAGAAGCCCTCCTTGCTGATCTCGCGTTCGTAGGTGCCCTCGGGCAGGCGGACATGCGCCTGGCGCGAGGCGGTGCCCTCGACCTGGCGCAGCGGAATCCAGTTCTTGGCCATTTCTTTCCTCCTCCAACACCTCACCCTGAGGAGCGGTCCGCAGGACCGCGTCTCGAAGGGTGGGATACATCACGTTCGTTGCCATCCTTCGAGACGCCGCGCTTCGCGCGGCTCCTCAGGATGAGGATTACCCTT
Source organism: Alphaproteobacteria bacterium (assembly GCA_005884705.1). Classification (GTDB taxonomy): domain Bacteria; phylum Pseudomonadota; class Alphaproteobacteria; order Reyranellales; family Reyranellaceae; genus Reyranella. The sequence continues at coordinate 8,128 of VBAF01000016.1, read as the reverse complement.
TGAGAACCCCGCGCCTGATCTGATCGAGCTCGATCGATTCGAACAGGGCGCGGAAGTTGCCCTCGCCGAAGCCCTCGTTGCCGCGGCGCTGGATGATCTCGAAGAAGATCGGGCCGATCACCGTCTGCGTGAAGATCTGCAGCAGCAGCCCACCGCCCTGGGTCGGCGCGCCGTCGACCAGAATGCGGTCGGCCGTCAGCCGCCCGAGATCCTCGCCATGACCCGGCAGGCGGGCGTCGATCTGCTCAAAATAGGTGTCGGGCACGGTCTGGAACGGCACGCCCTGCGCCCGCAGCGTCTCGACCGAGTGATAGATGTCACCGGTGCCGAGCGCGATGTGCTGGATGCCCTCGCCGTGATAGGCCGAGAGGTATTCCTGGATCTGCGACTTGTCGTCGGTGCTCTCGTTGATCGGGATGCGGATCTTGCCGCACGGGCTGGTCATCGCCTTGGACTTGAGCCCCGTCAGCTTGCCTTCGATGTCGAAGTAGCGGATCTCGCGGAAATTGAAGAGCCGCTCGTAGTACTCCGCCCACTCCGCCATGCGGCCGCGATGGACGTTGTGCGTGAGATGATCGATGTAGGTGAGCCCGACACCTTTCGGGCTGGGATCGACGCCCGGCAGATAGTCGAAATCGACGTCGTAGATGCTGCCCTTGGGCCCGTAGCGGTCGACCAGGTAGATCAGCGAATCGCCGATGCCCTTGATCGCCGGGATGTTGAGCTCCATCGGCCCGACCTTGCCCTCGACACCCCAGGCGCCGAGGGACAGCGCCCGCTTGTAGGCGAAGGCGGCGTTCTTCACCCGGAAGGCGATGGCGCAGACGCTGGGACCATGCACCCGCGCGAAGCCCTGGGCGAAGCTCTCGGGCTCGGCGTTGACGATGAAGTTCACGTCGCCCTGGCGGTAGAGCGAGACATCCTTGGAGCGATGCTTGGCCACCCGCGCAAAACCCATGCTCTCGAACAGGCGGCCGAGCGCCTCGGGGTCCGGCGCGGTGTATTCGACGAACTCGAAGCCGTCGGTGCCCATCGGATTGACCGGGTCTATCTCGGGCCGTTTGGGGTCGATGCTTGCCATGATTGACCTCCAAAGCGAATTGGTTTCATATGTAACTATTATGCCGCACCCTTTGCAAGCCCCTTCGCAGGCCCTCGCGCTGGAGAGTTTTCTGCCCTATCGGCTGTCGGTGCTGGCCCAGGTCGTCAGCCAAGCCCTCCATGACCTCTATGCCGGCCCGTTCGATTTGGCCGTGACCGAATGGCGGGTGATGGCGGCGCTGGGCCGGTTCGCACCGCTCACCGCCTCTGAGGTGGGTCAACGCATCGTCATGGACAAGGTGGCGGTCAGCCGGGCCGTCGCGCGCCTGCTGAAGCGGGGGCT
>VBAF01000016.1:0-6570 GCA_005884705.1 Alphaproteobacteria bacterium | reverse complement strand
TGCGTCAGAACCGCTAGATGCTGCTATAAGGCCGCCCGACACAAGACGGAGGCAGCCCTTGGCCGTGAAGGCCGCCCGGCGCCCACCGGCCTCGAAGACGAAGCCGGTGCTGGTGCTCAACGGGCCCAATCTCAACATGCTGGGCAAGCGGCAGCCCGAAATCTACGGCCGGGAAACCCTGGCGGACGTCGAGAAGGCTTGCCGGGCGGAAGCCGCGCGCCTCGGCCTCGCCGTCGAGTTCGCCCAGAGCAACCACGAGGGCGTGCTGGTCGACCGCATCCAGGCGGCGCGGGACAGCAATTCGGCCATCGTGATCAATGCCGGGGCTTATACCCATACCTCCGTCGCCCTGCTGGACGCCCTCAATGCCGCCGAGCTGCCGGCGGTCGAGGTCCATCTTTCCAACATCTACAAGCGTGAAGCCTTCCGGCATCACTCCTATATAAGCCCAGCCGCGATTGGCGTGATCGCCGGGCTCGGCAGCCAGGGGTACCTCCTGGCCCTGCAGGCGCTCGCCCGCCTGCTGGCGCGTTAAGCCTTTCGGGAGAAGCCCATGGCCAAGTTCGAGATGGACACCGACTTCATCCGCAAGCTCGCGGCCATCCTCGAGGAGACCAAGCTCGTCGAGATCGAGCTGGCCGATGGCGACCGGCGGATCCGTGTCGCCCGCCCTGCCGTGGCGACGGCTGCGCCGATCGCCGCCATGGCGCCGGTCGCTGCACCCGCGACGGCACCTGCCGCCGGTGGGCTGGCCGCCGCTACCAGCGATGTCGGCAAGCATCCCGGCGCGGTGAAGTCGCCGATGGTCGGGACGGCCTACCTGTCGCCGGAGCCCGGCAAGCCGGTCTTCGTCAATATCGGCGACAAGGTCACGGCGGGCCAGACCCTGCTGATCATCGAGGCGATGAAGACCTTCAATCCGATCAAGGCGCCCAAGGCCGGCACGGTCAGCCAGGTGCTGATCGACAATGCCCGGCCGGTCGAATTCGGCGAAGTCCTGATGATCGTCGAATAATGTTCGACAAGGTACTGATCGCCAACCGAGGCGAGATCGCGCTTCGCATCCACCGCGCCTGCCGCGAGATGGGCATCCAGACCGTGGCGGTGCATTCGACCGCCGACAGCGACGCCATGCATGTGCGGCTGGCCGACGAGTCGGTCTGCATCGGCCCGCCGCCGGCGCGCGACAGCTATCTCAACATCCCGTCGATCCTGTCCGCCGCGACCATCGCCGGCGCCGACGCCATCCATCCGGGCTACGGCTTCCTGTCGGAGAACGCGCGTTTTGCCGAAGCGGTGGAAGCCCACGGCTTCACCTTCATCGGCCCCACGCCCGACCATATCCGCATGATGGGCGACAAGATCGTCGCCAAGCAGACCGCGCACGAGCTCGGCCTGCCGTTGGTGCCGGGCTCGCCCGGCCCGGTCGGCTCGCTCGAGGAGATCGTGGCGTTGGGCGAGAAGATCGGCTGGCCGGTGCTGATCAAGGCAGTCGCCGGCGGCGGCGGGCGCGGCATGAAGGTAGTGGACGGCCCCGCCGATGCGGCCGAAGCCTTCTCTCTGGCCCGCACCGAGGCGAAAGCCGCCTTCAGCAACGATTCGGTCTATGTCGAGAAGTATCTCGGCGCGCGGCGCCACATCGAGATACAGGTGCTGGGCGACGGCCGCGGCGAGGGCATCCATCTCGGCGAGCGCGACTGCTCGCTGCAGCGCCGCCACCAGAAGGTGCTCGAGGAGGCGCCCTCCCCGGCCCTCAACGCCGAGCAGCGCCAGCGCATCGGCGAGCTCGCGGCCGCGGCGGTGCGCCGACTCAAGTATCGCGGCGCCGGCACCCTGGAGTTCCTGTTCCAGGACGGCGAGTTCTACTTCATCGAGATGAACACCCGCCTGCAGGTCGAGCATCCGATCACCGAGGCGGTGACCGGCATCGACCTGGTGCGCGAGCAGATCCGCATCGCCGCCGGCGGGCCGCTCGGCCTGAGCCAGAAGGACATCGTGATCCAGGGCCACGCCATCGAGTGCCGCATCAATGCGGAGAATCCGGAGACCTTCATCCCCTCGCCCGGCAAGGTGATCGACTATCATCCGCCGGGCGGGCTCGGCGTGCGCGTCGACTCGGGCCTCTACGCCGGCTATTCGATTCCGCCGTTCTACGATTCGATGGTCGCCAAGCTGATCGTGAGCGGACCGAGCCGCAACGAGTGCCTGATGCGGCTGCGCCGCTCGCTCGAGGAGTTCGTGATCGGCGGCATCGAGACCACCATCCCGCTCCACCAGAAGATCATCCAGCAGCACATCCACTGGCTCGAGAGGCTGGTCGGCTTGAAGAAGTGACCGGCATGCTGGAGATCACCCCCGACCTCCTGCTGCAGGCCTATCGCATCGGCGTGTTTCCCATGGGGGAGCGGCGCGACGATCCCAAGCTCTACTGGCTCGACCCGCGGCTGCGCGCCGTGCTGCCGCTCGACGGCTTCCACCTGCCCAAGCGGCTGGCGCGCACCGTCCGCCAGGGCGTGTTCGAGGTCAGCGCCGACACCGACTTCACCGGGGTGATGCGCGCCTGCGCCGAGCCCCGGCCCGGCCATCCCGAGAGCTGGATCAACGAGCCGATCCTGGCGCTCTACGGCGAGCTGTTCCAGCGCGGCCACGCCCACAGCGTCGAATGCCGGCGCGACGGCCGGTTGGTCGGCGGCCTCTACGGCGTGTCGGTCGGTGCGGCGTTCTTCGGCGAGAGCATGTTCAGCCGCGAGCGCGACGCCTCCAAGGTGGCGCTGGTCCATCTCGTGGCCCGGATGATCAAGGGCGGCTTCCGGCTGCTCGACTGCCAGTTCATGACCGAACACCTGCGTGGCTTCGGCGCGCTCGAGATGCCGCGCGAGGAGTTCCGGGTGCTGCTGGCCGACGCGGTCGACCGGACCGCGAGCTTTCAGCGCGAGCTCGGCGCCGAGGATCCCTGCAGCATCGTGCAGGCCAGCACGCGCACGTCGTAGACGCCGTCGTCGAGCGCCGACAGCGCCGGCGTCGAGGCAAACATCCAGCCGGCGAACAGCTTCTGCTCGGGCTGGCCCGGCTTGTGGTCGATGATGGTGAGATAGGCCGCCGACTCGGGCGGCGCGTCCGTCGTGTTGACCAGGCAGTCGCCGACCTTGATGTCGAGCGTGCCGAAGCGCGTCGTCTCGCCGACCGGCGCGTAGAAGCGCCGCGTCCGCGCCGTCACCTTGTCGAGGCCCTGCAACTCGGCGACCCGCTTGCCCGCGCCGTCCGGAATCGGCCGCAGGGTCGGCGACGCCTGCTGCGCGGCGGCCGCGGCCAGTCCCGCGGTGAACACCGCGACGAACGCGAGGAGGCGCACTCTCAGCTCTTCTTGCCGTGCGGTACCGGCAAGCCCTCGATCAGCTCGTGCAGCGCCTGCTTGATCTGGCCCGCATCGCATCCCATCAGGACTCCGTCCTCCAGCGCGTCGGCGCACAGGCTCTCGATCTCCTGGATGTTCTGGTTCAGGACCTTGATCTTCTCGAGGCAGGAGACCGGCTTGCCGTCGGATTGCCGCCACGTCGGCGGCGTCTTGCGAACCCGTGCGTTCATCACTTCGACCCCGTGCCGCTGAACATGAACTTGGCGAGCAATTCGGTGAAGGAAATGGCGTCCTGCGTATTGTGGATCTCGCCGCCCGGCTTGAGCATCGTCTTGTCGCCACCCGGGTCAAGCACCACCACCATGCCGCCCAGCAGCGATTCGCTGACGATCTTGGCGTTGGTGTCCTCGGGGATCGGCACGCTCGATGACACACCCATGCGCACCAGCGCCTGGTAGGTCTTGCGGTCGAGCTCGATCGCCGTGACGGTGCCGATCTTCACGCCGCTCAGGGTGACATCGGCGCCGCGCTTCAGCCCGTCGATGCGGCCGAAGCGGGCGGTGATCTCGACGCCGTCGGGTCCGGCGCGATCGGACTTGGCGAAGGCGTAGAAGACGAAGAGGCCGGCGACCACCAGGACCAGCGCGCCGACGATCGTCTCGACGATATTGCGATTCACGCCTCTCTCCTCACCGGCTGCTCATCCGGGGTGCTCATCCGGGGCGCCAGGCCTCGTAGGAGGGCTTGGGCTTGTTCTCGCTCGCCGCCACCGAAGAGCCCGGCGGATGGTAGGCGAGCGGCGTGCCGGTGAGATTGGGCAGATGCTCCTTCTGCCACGGCTTGCGCGGCATCCCGCCCGGCGGCGGCGACGTGTCGGTCGTGTAGTGCAGCCAGCCGTGCCAGTCGGGCGGCACGCGCGAGGCCTCGGCTTCGCCGTTGTACATCACCCAGCGCTTGCGGCGCCGACCGTCGATGAGGCGTTTGTCCTGGAAATAGCGATTGCCCTGCTCGTCGGAACCGACAAGTTCGCCGCGCATCTTGGTGAAGAGCCAGGTGCCGAACGTCATTCACTCACTCTCGAAAAACCTCGCGCCGCTTGTACGCGGGCGTCCTGTGACTGGCAACGCGACAGCACGGAGCGCCCGGCGTGATCGTTCGTCGTCATGCGATTTCCGACCCTTCGCAGCCTGTGTTGCCACTTTGCATCATGTAGTGTCATCAACATGTTGGTCTACAAAATGTAGTTGCGCACACAAGATTTTGTAATTTAGTATCGTTGCGTGCCCATATGTGTGTGCTCAACCTAGGACTTCGAGCACCCCGCGACGGAAATAAATGACGGCAGTCGGGCACGGGGGATCGTCGATGCGCTTGGAGCGTCGGTTTACGCAAGCAGGAAAAGCGCCATTCGAAGGGATGGCGTTCCGTGCTGGCGATTCCGAGATCCGCAATCCCGACGGCACCATCGTCTTCCAGCAGCGCGGCATCGAAGTGCCCGAAGCGTGGTCGCAAGTGGCGACCGACGTGCTGGCGCAGAAGTACTTCCGGCGCGCCGGTGTCGCGCGACGCCTGAAGAAAGTCGCCGAAGCCGACATGCCCGAGTGGCTGTGGCGCTCGGTGCCCGACGAGGAGGCGCTCGCGACGCTGCCGGCCGACCAGCGCTTCGGCGGCGAGGCCAGCGCGCGCGAGGTCTTCAACCGCATGGCCGGCGCCTGGACCTACTGGGGCTGGAAGGGCGGCTACTTCGACAGCGAGGCCGACGCTCGCACCTTCTTCGACGAGCACTGCTTCATGCTGGCGGCACAGATGGCCGCGCCGAACTCGCCGCAGTGGTTCAACACCGGCCTGCACTGGGCCTACGGCATCGACGGGCCGGGCCAGGGCCATTGGTACGTCGATCATCACGACGGCACCGCCCATCCTTCCGCCTCGTCCTACGAGCGGCCGCAGCCGCACGCCTGCTTCATCCAGAGCGTCTCGGACGACCTGGTGAGCGAGGGCGGCATCATGGACCTGTGGGTCCGCGAAGCGCGGCTGTTCAAGTACGGCTCGGGCACCGGCTCCAACTTCAGCCGCATCCGCGCCGACGGCGAGAAGCTGTCGGGCGGCGGCCAATCGTCCGGCCTGATGTCCTTCCTCAAGATCGGCGACCGTGCGGCGGGCGCCATCAAGTCGGGCGGCACGACCCGGCGCGCCGCCAAGATGGTGGTGGTCGATGTCGACCATCCCGACATCGAGGCCTTCGTCTCGTGGAAGATGCTCGAGGAGCAGAAGGTGGCCGCGCTGGTCGCCGGCTCCCGCCTCGCCAACCGGCATCTCAACGCCATCATGCAGGCGTGCGATGACGGCTTCGATCCCAAGCAGAACCCGCGCCTGCGCCGCGAGATCGTCGCCGCCCGCCGCGCCGAGTTGCCGGAGAACTACATCCAGCGCGTCGTCCAGTACGCGCGCCAGGGCTATCGCCACATCGAGTTTCCGGCTTTCGACACCGATTGGGAGTCGGAGGCGTACGCCTCGGTGGCGGGCCAGAACGCCAACAACACGGTGCGGGTCACCGACGACTTCCTGCGCGCGGTTGCCGAGGATCGCGACTGGGCGCTGACCGCGCGCACCAACGGCAAGACGGTCAGGACGGTGAGCGCCGCGGCACTGTGGGACCGTGTCGCCGAAGCCGCCTGGCACTCGGCCGATCCCGGCGTCCAGTTCGACACCACGATCAACGACTGGCACACCTGCCCCGAGTCCGGCCGGATCAACGCCTCCAATCCGTGCTCGGAGTACATGTTCCTCGACGACACGGCCTGCAACCTCGCTTCGCTGAACCTGATGCGGTTCCGCCGCGACGACGGCTCGGTCGATACGGCGGCGCTCGAGCATGCCAGCCGCCTGTGGACCATCGTGCTCGAGATCTCGGTGATGATGGCGCAGTACCCGTCGCGCCGGATCGCCGAGCTGAGCTACCGCTACCGCACCCTGGGTCTGGGCTACGCCAATCTCGGCGCCCTCTTGATGGCACGCGGCCTGGGCTACGATTCACAGGGCGGCCGTGCCATCGCCGGCGCCCTTACCGCGATCATGACCGGCGTGGCCTACGCGACGTCCGCCGAGATGGCGGCCGGTATGGGCGCCTTCGCGGGCTTCGCGCCCAACCGCGACGCCATGCTGCGGGTGATCCGCAACCATCGCCGCGCCGCGCACGGCCAGACCTCGGGTTA
>VBAF01000015.1 GCA_005884705.1 Alphaproteobacteria bacterium | reverse complement strand
GCCATCGCGAGGCGCCGCCTTGCGCGCATTTCGGCGTGTGCGGCGGCTGTGCGCTGCAGCACTGGCGGCACGACATCTACAGCGCCTGGAAAGCCGCTCTGATCGAACGCGCGCTGAAGCAGCGCGGCGTCGCCGTGCCGGCGCACGAGCCGCCGTTGCTCGGTGCGCCGGGCGAGCGGCGGCGGGTCGACTTCGTGCTGCGCCGCCAGGGCAAGCGCGTGCTGGCGGGCTTCCACGAGCGCGGCAGCGCCCGCATCGTCGATGTCGGCCATTGCGTCATCGCTCGGCCCACCCTGACGGCGCTGCTCGAACCGTTGCGTGCGACGCTTGCCCAGGTCTTGCCGGAAGGTGCGGCCGCCGACGCCGTCGCCAACGAGACCGACAGCGGCATCGATGTGCTGCTGCGACCGCACAAGCGGCTCAGCCTGTCGCTCGACCAGCGTCAGGCGCTGGTCGGTCTGGCGGACCGCGCCGACCTGGCGCGGCTGAGCTGGGGCGATCGCGCCAATCCCGAGCCGATCGTCACGCGGCGCACGCCGCTGCTGATCGTCGGGGACGCCACGGTCGAACCGCCGCCGGGCGCGTTCCTGCAGGCGACCAAGCGCGGTGAGCTGGCAATGCGCGAGGCGGTCGGCGCCTGGCTCGGGGAGCCGGCGAAGCTCGCCGACTTGTTTGCCGGCGTCGGCGCGCTGTCGCTCGGCCGGCCGGGACGGCTGTCGCTGTTCGAGAGCGACAAGGCTTCGGTGGCGGCCGTCGGCGCCGCCGCGCGCAAGATCGGCGGCAATCGCGTCGCCGCCGAGCGTCGGGACCTCTTCCGCAATCCCCTGCTGGAGAAGGAACTCGACGCCTTCGACGCCGTCGTCCTCGATCCGCCGCGCGCCGGGGCGGCGGCGCAGGTGGCGGAGCTCGCGCGCTCGAAGGTGGCGCGCGTGGTCTATGCCGCGTGCGATCCCGGCAGCTTCGCGCGCGATGCGCGGGTCTTGCAGGATGCGGGCTACCGGCTGGAGAAACTGAAAGCCATCGACCAGTTCCTCTGGTCGAGGCATGTCGAGTCGATTGCCTTGTTCGTCAAATGATCGCTACGGGCTTCCTGAACTCACGCTTTGGTAGAGGGTTCTCTTGTGATGCGCGCGAGCCCGTGCGACCGTCCCAGGGTCCAGCGTGGGACATTTTGGAGGAGATGCACAATGTCCGTGACGATAGCGACCCGCTATCTCGTAGCTGATGCTGACGTCGGCATGGCCGAAGTGAAGAGAGCAAAGGCGATGTGGTTGAGAGCCGGAGCAAAGGACTTCCGAAGCCGTCAGTTTTTTACCGGGGAATTCAACGGACAATGGCTCTTCCACATCGACTTCGAAGACTTCGCGCACCTGCAGAAGTGCCGCGCTACCGTTCAAAAGAGCAAGGACTCGGCAACTATCCAGCGCAACAACGCCAAGGCTGGAAACAAGATGGTTGCGCGCGAGATTCTTCTGGGGCTGGACGGGTGACAGCCTGAACGGGACCGAGTCACCGGCCGGGGTACTCTGTGTGAAGCGACGCGGCGACGATACGGAGATGCTGGCTGCGCTGCCAGATGAGACAATGACCAATGGACATCGCCCGGCACACTGCAAAGGTCCTCGGCTTCCCCGAGCCGGCATATACCGTGGTCGAACGAGAGCGCCGATGGTTGTGCCACAAAGTACCGCATGATTTGGTCATCCGAACCGAGGCGATCATCGATCTGTATGTTACCGGGACGCGCCTGCGGCTGAGAGAAGCACGTCCGGTCGACGGTGCACCGGCGAAACATCGGCTAAGCCGGAAGGCCGATATTGACCTTCACACTCGGCTGGTCACCTCGATTTACCTGCCTGAGGAGGAGTTTGCGGTATTGGCGGCCTGCCTCACCGGTGTTCGGCTTCAAAAGCTTCGGCATCGACTGAAAGGTTTTCCGGCTGTCCTACTGTCGGTTGATGAGTTCCGAGGCGACCTGGCCGGACTTATCATGGTTGAGGCGGATTTCGATTCGGCGCAGGCGATGGAGGCGTTCCCAATGCCGGATTTTGCTTTTCGCGAGGTTACTGCCGATGCGCGATTCAGCGGCGGCTATCTTGTCCGGGACGGCCTTCCGAAAGACATGTTGCCGAACACCCTGTGAGAGCACTCGCTCGACCGGCCCCTCATGGAAGGCGACTGCAATTGTGTTCGGCTCGTCCACGCCGATAGGCCTACATCAATCAGATCTCGCGCCATCACTTTACGACATCCCAGGCGCGCAATTCGGACTCGATGCCTTCGATGTAGTGCAGACAGCGCTGTTTGCTCACCAGGCGGCCTTCGTGGGTCAGCTCGTTTCTGGCTTTCCGACCTTCTTCGACAAGGTCGAAGTCGCGCCAGTTGAGAAGTTCCCTCGAGTATCTCATGCGGTTGCCCAATTGATTTCTGGCGTCCTTCGGCATGTACGGCTGCTCAAAATTCAGTTGTATGAGGAAATCGCCCAAGGCCCCGTAGGCCAGAAAGAGCGGCAGATTGTAGAATTCGTCAGCTGGCTGGTCGCTGATGCCTGCAACTGCGAGGCCAGCGCTCCAATTTGACAGCAGAACGACGGTCGCCCACTGGCGATTGAGCTGCTTCAGCTTCTCGGCGTCTTTGATCATCGATTCACCTCGTGGTCCGCCGCTTCGCCTTTAGCCCCGCCTCGATGAGCTGACGCACGACCTCTTTGTGGCCCGATACCCATGCGGACAGGGCATGCAGCATCGCTCAGCGGCCTTTAGAGTCGGCCGGTGGCTTTCCGGCTAACACGCGCACCCCGGCGGGCTCTTGCACTTGGCCTTGGCGCTGATGCAGGTGTTCCCGCAGGGCTGGCCCTTGGCCTTCTTCCTTGAACGTGTGCAAGAACTGCCCTTCGTGTTCGATCGCGTCAGTTGACGTAGGTGCCGTACATCTCGGCGTCGTCCCAGGGTCCCCCGTCCAGCATCAACGGCGTGGGAGAGTAGCCACTGTCCGTCGTCTCAGACTTGTATTCCTGCTGCATGCTGCGAGCCATGGCGCCTCTGATGTAGGTGTTATAGGCGGTCGTGCTGCCCATATACAGGCACCCGCAGATGGTCGGATCGGCATACACGTAGACGGCCTTCCCCTTGTAGGTGGCCGGGCGGATCATGTGAGCCGGGATAGTGCGGAAGTCGGCGAGCTGGGCCTCCGTCTTGATCGACCGCATCTTGAAGCCGGCCGCGGCAAGCCTGTCCTCCTTGGCGCCCGGCCCGTATCCGGCGGGGGTGGGAGCGCAGGCCAGCAGGCCGAGCGCCAGTACCGGAACCGAAAGCAGTGGCGTGATTAGTCTCATGGCTCTCCCCCTTGCGGGCGTGCTGTGCGTGATCGTACCACCGAGAGGCGAAGAGGGAGCAAATGGATTCTCGGACATTGGCCTTCGTGCTGGCGATCAGCTGGCCTGCCGCCGACGCCTTCGCCTGGGACGCCACCCGCACGAATGGGTCAGCGGCATTGCGATCGAGAAGCCGCCGGACGACGTGCCGGCCTTCCCTTCGATGCCGTGCTGCTCGATCCGCCGCGCGCGGGTGCGGCGGCGCAGTGCGCCGAGCTCGCGCAGTCGAAGGTGCCGCGCCTCGTCTATGCCTCGTGCGATCCGGGCTCGTTCGCCCGCGACGCCAGGGCACTGCAGGAGGCGGGGTACCGGCTGGAGAAACTGAAACCCATCGACCAGTTCCTCTGGGCGGGGCATGTTGAGTTGATCGCGCTATTCGTCAAATGAAGTGAGGAGGCGGCCGATGTTCGATCTTTCCGGCAAGGTGGCGGTGGTGACCGGCGGCAGCCGCGGCATCGGCCGCTCGATCTGCGAGCAGATGGCCGCGCACGGCGCCAAGGTGGTGGTCTCGAGCCGCAAGCTGCCGGCCTGCGAGGAGGTCGTGAAGGGCATCAAGGCCAAGGGCGGCGAGGCGACGGCCGTCGCCGCCAGCATTTCCGACAAGGCGCAGCTCGAGAACCTGGTGGCCTTCGCGCGCAGGACCTACGGGCGGATCGACATCATGGTGTGCAACGCCGCCTCCAATCCCTACTTCGGGCCGCTGAGCGGGCTGAAGGAGGAGGTGTTCCTCAAGATCATGCAGAACAACGTGATGTCGAACCTCTGGCTGATGAACCTGGTCGGGCCGGAGATGGCGGAGCGCAAGGACGGCGTCTTCATCATCGTGTCGTCGATCGGCGGGCTGGTCGGTTCGGCGCACATCGCCGCCTACAACATGAGCAAGGCGGCCGACATCAATCTGGTGAAGTCGCTCGCCATGGAATGGGGCAAGCACAACATCCGGGTGAACGCGATCGCGCCCGGCCTGATCCAGACCGACTTCGCCAAGGCGCTGTGGGACAATCCCGAGATCCGCAAGGCCAACGAGAGCAAGGCGGCGCTGAAGCGCATCGGCCAGCCCGACGATATCGGCGGCGTCGCGGTGTTCCTCGCCTCGAAGGCCGGCAACTTCGTGTGCGGTCAGACCATCATCGCCGACGGCGGCGTGATCGGCACGGGGGCCGAGTGACCTATGACACGTCGAGCTCGCACCACACCGGTACGTGGTCGGATGGCTCGGGTCGGCCGCGCTGGTCCTTGTCGATGCCGACCGCGCTCAGGCGGTCGGCGGCCTGCGGCGACAGCAGCAGGTGGTCGATGCGCAGGCCATTGTCCTTCTGCCAGGCCCCGGCCTGGTAATCCCAGAAGGTGTAGTGCGGTCCCTCGACATGAAAGGCGCGCACCGCGTCGGTCAGGCCCATGTTGAGGAGCGTGCGCAGCGCCTGGCGCGACTGCGGCTGGGTGAGCGCGTCGTTGGCGAACAGGGTCGGGCTGAAGACGTCGACGTCGGTCGGGCAGACATTGTAGTCGCCGCCCAGCACGAACATCTCCTCGGTCGCCAGCAGCTGCTGCGCCCGCTGGGCAAGGCGGTCCATCCAGGCGATCTTGTAGGCGAACTTGTCGGTGTGGATCGGG
>VBAF01000014.1 GCA_005884705.1 Alphaproteobacteria bacterium | reverse complement strand
CGCGCTCTTCCGGGCCTTCTTCTCGCGTTTGTCCTTGGCTTTCGCCTTCTTGTCCTTCTTCGCCATCGTCGTCCCCTACTTCTTCTTCAGCTGGCTTTGCGGATTGAGATTGCCGATGCGGCCGCTCTCGCTGCCGGCGGCCGGATCGATCACCGCGTTGATCAGGGTAGGCTTGCCCGAGTCCATTGCCGCGTTGACGGCGCGCTTCAGTTCGTCGGGGGTCGTGGCGTTGACGCCGACACCGCCGAACGCCTCCATCATCTTGTCGTAGCGCGCGCCCTTCACGAACACCGTCGGCGCCGGATCGGAGCCCGCCTTGTTGACGTCGGTGCCGCGGTAGATGCCGTCGTTGTTGAAGACGACGATGCAGACCGGCAGGTCGTAGCGGCAGATCGTCTCGACCTCCATGCCGGAGAAACCGAACGCCGAATCGCCTTCGATCGCCAGCACCGGCTTGCCGGTCTCGATCGCCGCGGCGATCGCCTGGCCCATGCCGATGCCCATCACGCCCCAGGTGCCGACGTCGAGCCGCTTGCGCGGCTTGTACATGTCGATCACGCCGCGCGTCAGGTCGAGGGTGTTGGCACCCTCGTTGACCAGGACGGCGTCGGGCCGCTCCTTGACGATGGTGCGCAGCACGCCCAGCGCGCCGTGGTAGTCCATCGGGTTGTTGTTGTTCATCAGACGCGGCGCCATCTTGGCGACGTTCTCCTCGCGCTTGGCCGATACGGCGCCCATCCAGTCGGCCGGCGCCTTGGTCCAGTTGCCACCCATGCCGTCGAGCAGGGCGGCGACGCAGGAGCCGATATCGCCAACGACGGGCGCGACGATCTCGATGTTGGAGTCCATTTCCTTGGGCTCGATGTCGACCTGGATGAACTTCTTCGGCGCATCGCCCCACGCCTTGCCCTTGCCGTGCGACAAGAGCCAGTTGAGCCGCGCACCGACCAGCATCACGACGTCGGAATCCTTCAGCACCGTCGAGCGCGCGGCCCCGGCGCATTGCGGATGGGTGTCGGGCAGCAGGCCCTTGGCCATGCTCATCGGCAGGAAGGGCACGCCGCTCTTCTCGACCAGCGCCTTGATCGCCTCGTCTGCCTGGGCATAGGCCGCGCCCTTGCCGAGGATGATCAGCGGCTTGCGGGCGGCCTTCAGCACGTCGAGGGCGCGCTTGATCGACGCCGGGGCGGGGAGCTGCGCCGGCGCGGCATCGATCACCTTGACCAGCGATTTGCGGCCGGCCTCGGCGTTCATCACCTGGCCGAACAGCTTGGCCGGCAGGTCGAGATAGACGCCGCCCGGGCGACCCGACACGGCGGCGCGGATCGCCCGCGCGAAACCGATGCCGATGTCGGCGGCGTGCAGCACGCGGTAGGCCGCCTTGCACATCGTCTTGGCGACGGCGAGTTGGTCCATCTCCTCGTAGTCGCCCTGCTGCAGGTCGACGATCTCGCGCTCCGATGAGCCCGAGATCAGGATCATCGGGAAGCAGTTGGTGGTGGCGTGGGCGAGCGCCGTCAGGCCGTTCAGGAAGCCCGGCGCGGAGACGGTGAGGCAGATGCCGGGCTTCTTGGTCAGGAAGCCCGCGATCGCCGCGGCATAGCCGGCGTTCTGCTCATGCCGGAACGACAGCACGCGGATGCCGGCGGCCTGCGCCATGCGACCGAAGTCGGTGATCGGAATGCCCGGCACGCCATAGATCGTCTCGATGCCGTTCAGCTTCATCGCGTCGATGATCAGGTTGAAGCCGTCGGTCAGGTCCTCCGACTCGGCTTCGGGCTTCTTCAGTGCCGCTGCTTCGGCCATGGTTTCCTCCTTGCGAATTCAGTCGAGATAATCGGCGTGCTTGGCGACGTGCTCGGCAAGGCCGAGCGCATGCTGGCGCACCAGGTCCTCGGCGCGCTCGGTGTCGCGCGCCTCGAGCGCCTGGATGATGTTCAGGTGGTCGTGGATCGAGCGGTCGACGCGGTCGTCCTCGCCGATCGTCTGGCCGCGGATCATGCGCATGTGGGTGAACAGGTTCGCGGCGAGCTTGATCAGCACCTGGTTGTCGCTGAGCTCGATGATGGTCTGGTGGAAGGCGATGTTGACTTCCGAATACTCGTCGAGCCGGGCATGCAGGGTGTCGCCGTCGAAGCGGGCGAACATGCGCCGCAAGCCGGCGATGTCGACGTCGCTCGCATTCTCGGTGACCAGCCGGGCCGCCATGCTCTCGAGCGCGGCCCAGGCGGTGATCATCTCGATCACCTCGCGCTTGGTCTTGCGCACGACATAGATGCCGCGCCGCGGCACCGAGCGCACGAAGCCCTCGCGCTCGAGCTGGGCCATCGCCTCGCGCACCGGGGTGCGGGAAATGCCGAAATCCTGCGCGAGCTGCCGCTCGTCAAGCCGGATGTCGGTGCGCGAGCGATAGACGCCCGACGTCACGATGACGTCGCGCAGGGCCTGGTAGGCCTTGTCCTTGAAGGTCTCGCGGCTGCCGATCGGCGCCACGGCGAGCCTTTCGCTCATCCGGCTTCTCCTCCCTGGCATACATAATACCAGAGAGCGCATCTTGGAAAGGGCTAGCCGCGGGCGATGACGCGCGCGCGCCAAGGTTTCAGCACGGCGACGGCCAGCACCGCAGCCAGGATGTTGAGCGCGGCGGCGATCACGAACACCGTGTCCCAGCTCCCCGTCACCTTCTGGATCTGGTTGGTATAGGGCACCAGCAATGCGGCGGTGCCCTTGGCGGTGTAGAGCAGGCCCGCGTTGGTGGTGGCGAACCTGGTGCCGAACGTGTCGGTGCAGGTCGAGGGGAAGAGGCTGTAGATCTCGCCCCAGGCGAAGAACACCAGGCCGCTCAGGATCACGAACCACAGCGGATCGTGGCCGAGCTTGTAGAGGGCGAAGATTCCCACGCCTTCGATGAAGAAGGCGATGAACATGGTGTTCTCGCGGCCGATATGGTCCGACACCCAGCCGAAGAACGGTCGGGTCAGGCCGTTCAGGATGCGGTCGATGGTGGCGGCGAAGGTCAGCGCCGTCATGGTGAGGCCGAACAGCGTGACCGGCACGCCGGCAATCTTGAGGTCCTGGGAGATCGGCGCGAGGTTCGCCGTCACCATCAGGCCGCCCGCGCCGACGATCACGAACATGAAGTACATGAGCAGGAAGATCGGCTGGCCGCGCGTCCACACGACGAAGCCGCCATAGCCGAAGATCAGGAGGGCGAGCGCGAGCGGAATGTAGAACTGCAGGCCCGCGAACCACAGCGCGGCCGCACCGATCAGCGCGATGGCCGAGCCCGCCATCCAGAATGCGGCCGGGCCGATGATCTCGGTCGGCGCGAACTGGCGCTCGCTTTGGATCACGTTGGCGTTGGACGCAATATGGGGCACTTCGCCGGGCCGCGGCACGCGCAGGAAGAACGCCAGCAGGCAGACGATCACCCCCTGACCGATGCCGAAGTTGAAGAACGTCGCCTGAAAGCCGCTCGCGGCGATCATCTGCTGGATCGGCACCACCGTCAGCGCCGAACCCGCCCCGAAGCCCGCGGCCGTCAGCCCCGCCGCCAGACCGCGTTTGTCGGGAAACCATTTCAGAGCCGTGCCGATGCAGGTGCCGTAGACGCCGCCGGCGCCGATGCCGGCGATGACCTGGGCGATGTAATAGGCGGTGAGGGTGTCGGCGTAGGAGTTCATCACCCAGCCGATGCCGCACAGCACGCCGCCGACGAAGATCACGATGCTGGGACCGTACTTGTCGACGAACCAGCCTTCGATCGGCACCAGCCAGGTCTCGAACAGCACGAACAAGGTGAAGGCGACCTGGATGGCGCCGCGGTCCCAGCCGAACT
>VBAF01000044.1:1309-15549 GCA_005884705.1 Alphaproteobacteria bacterium | reverse complement strand
CGGCCGCTCGATGCCGCTCGGCGACCTGCAGGACAACACTACGGCGCATCTGGTCGCCGACATGGAGAAATTGCGCGGCCATCTCGGCATTGGACGCTGGCTGCTGTTCGGCGGCTCGTGGGGCAGCACCTTGGCGCTGGCCTATGGCGCCCGCCATCCCGAGCGCACCATGGGCTTCATTCTGCGCGGCATCTTCCTCGGCACCCAGTCGGAGATCGACTGGTTCCTGCACGGCATGCGGGCGATCTTCCCCGAGGCATGGCGCGACTTCGCCGAGCACCTGCCCGCGAACGAGCGCAGCGATCTGCTCAGCAACTATTATCGCCGCCTGATCGACCGCAATCCCGACATCCACCGGCCAGCGGCGCGCGCCTGGAGCCGCTACGAGGCGGCCTGCTCGACGCTCTATCCGACGGCGCGGGCGCCGTTCGAATCGGACCATGGCGGCTTCGCGCTCGCCCTGTCGCGCATCGAGGCCCACTATTTCCGGCACACCACCTTCCTGCCCGAAGGCTGGCCATGGGGCGAGCTCGACCGCGTGCGCAACCTGCCCTGCACCATCGTGCAGGGCCGCTACGACATCGTCTGCCCGCCGGTCACCGCCGAAGCGTTGTCGCGCGCCTGGCCCGAGGCCCGCTTCGTGATCGTTCCCGACGCCGGCCACAGCGCGCTCGAGCCCGGCATCCGGGCCGCGCTGGTCAACGCCACCGAGAGCTATCGCATGTCGGTGGCCGACGACCAGTTGTTCGCGCCGCGCTTCCCCTGGGAAGCAGCCTAGAGCATATTCCGTCCGGCTGGAATCAGCCGGACGGAATATGCCCTGTGTAACCAGTATCACCCATGCGCGCGTTTCCAATCAGTTGGAAGCGCTCGCGCTTCCAACTGATTGGAAACCGCTCTAGTCGTCATGCCATTCGATTTGCCGCCGGAGCAGACCGGGCCCGCCGCTTGGTATGGGCCCGAAATGACCAGGCGCAGCGACTGGCAGATGGCGCTCACGCCGGCGGAGGTCGCCGAGGTCGAGGCCGCCACCAAACCGCTGGCGGCACGCGAGGCCGACATCGCCGCGATCGGCGCCGAGGATTTTCCGCTGCCCACCCTCGGGCCCCTCCTCAGGCGGCGCGTCGAGGACGAGGTGCTGAACGGCCGCGGCTTCCTGCTGATGCGCGGCCTGCCGGTCGAGCGCTGGACGATCAGGGAGTCGGCGACAGCGTTCTTCGGGCTCGGCGCGCATCTCGGCAGCGCCCGCTCGCAGAACGGCAAGGGCCATGTGTTGGGCCACGTGCAGGATCTCGGGCTCGCGTCCAACGATCCCAACGTGCGCATCTACCAGACGCACGAGCGCCAGACCTTCCACACCGACTCGTGCGACATCGTCGTGAGCTCGAGCACCATCTTCAACGAGATGCGCCGGCGCCGGCCCGATCTGCTCAAGCTGTTGTTCGAGCCGGCGCCGACCGACCGCCGCGGCGAGGTGCCGGAAGGCCAGAAGCCCTATTTCGAGATCCCGCCGTTCAGCTGGTACCGAGGCCATCTGACGGCGATCTATCAGCGCCAGTACATCGATTCGGCGCAGCGCTTCCCCGACGCGCCGCGGCTGTCGCCGGCTCATATCGAGGCGCTCGATATGTTCGATGCGCTGACCAACGACCCCACGCTTAATATGTTCATGGAGTTCAAGCCGGGCGACGTGCAGCTGGTGCACAATCACACCATCCTGCACGACCGTACCGGGTTCGAGGACTGGCCCGAGCCTGCGCGGCGGCGCCACCTGCTCCGCCTGTGGCTCGCCGCCGACAAGGCGCGACCCCTGCCGCCGGTCTTCGCCCAGCGCTATGGCAGCATCGAGATCGGCGATCGCGGCGGCATCATCGTGCACGGCACTAGGCTCAATGCACCGCTGGAAGCCGTCTGATTTTTGCAGTTTCACCGTTCCAGGCGTTCCAGGCGTCCCAGACCGTCCCACGCAGGGGGTCGGCTGGAATTCTGGGACGCTGGCATAAAGCCCATATGCAATCGGCATCGGAGGTGTCCCAGGCCGGCTGGGACGCCAACCGGGACGTTGCACGGGTTGACCGTGCACGCGGTCATCCCTAAGTGAAGGCCGCCTAAAGAAACCACTTTTGTTAGGGACAAAGGATGTCCAGCGAGTCCGCCGCCGACGGCACCCCTGAAGAGATGCCGTTCGACGGCAATCCCGAGGCTACGGTCGAGACGTTGCAGAAGACCGTCGCCGAGCTGCAGGCCGAGAAGACCGAGCTGCAGGACAGGTTTCTGCGCGCCGTGGCCGAGTCGCAGAACGTGCGCCGGCGCGCCCAGCAGGACGTCGAGAAAGAGCGCAAGTTCGGCATCGAGCGCCTGGCGCGGGATGTCTTGTCGGTCGCCGACAATCTCGGCCGCGCGCTGTCGGCCATGCCGGCCGATCTCGACCCGGCGATGAAGAACCTGATCGCGGGCGTGCAGGCGACCGAGCGCGAGCTGCAGTCGGTGCTGGAGCGCTACGGCGTCACCCGCATCGAAACCCTCGGCAAGCCGTTCAATGCCGACTTCCATCAGGCGATGATGGAGGTCGAGGATCCGTCCGTCCCGGCCGGTACCGTGGTGCAGGAGATGATCCCGGGCTACCTGCTGGCCGGCCGCCTGCTGCGCGCCGCCATGGTCGCCGTCTCCAAGGGCGGCCCGGCGCGGAGCTTCGAGGCGAGCAACGACGCTTAAGGGAGCGTTACCCGCCGCAAGGTGCTTAAGGCGGCGTTACCCGCCGCAGGGTGAGGTTGAATCGGCCGCCCTCGGCCAGCAGCTGGCTGGTGCCGGGCAGGATGCGGTCGACCCCATGGTACCAGTGCCGCGATGCCCCGCTCAGCACGACCAGGTCGCCGCTCGAGAGCTTCACCGAGCGCGTCGGGCTCTTGCGCTCGGGCCCGCCCAGCCGGAACAGCGCCGTGTCGCCCAGCGAGATCGACAGGATGGGCGCCTCCTTGGCCGCCTCATCCTGGTCGCGGTGCAGGCCGAGCCTGGCGGTGGGGCCATAGTAGTTGATCAGGCAGGCCTCGGGCGGGAAGGCCGCGCCGGTCGCCGCCTGCCAGAGATCAAGCACCATCGGTGGGATGGCGGGCCACGGTTCGCCGGTCAGCGGATGGGTCGGGCTATAGCGATAGCCGTTCCGATCGCTTAGCCAGCCCAACGGACCGCAGTTGGACATGCGCACGGAATAGGGGCTGCCCGAACGCGGCAGCACCGGGTGGTAGAGCGGCGCGCGATCGAGGATGACGCGCAGCGCCGCCACCAGATGGCGCTGCTGTTCGATTGGGAGGTGGCCGGGTAGAAGGCGCATGGACGCTCGCTTTTAGGCCCTTCGATGCCTATCTGATATCCGCTGGGGTGATTTTCGTGTCCCGGGATGCTGTCGGCATTGCAGGCAGGCCCATAGGACCTATATAGCCCCTGTCCTGACCCGGTCTTTCCGGCAGGTAAACATCAACGGGGGTCGGACCGGCGCCTTTCGGGCTGGGCCGATCTGCTGGGAAAAGAGAGTGTAGAATCATGGCCAAAGTCATTGGTATCGACCTCGGCACCACCAACTCCTGCGTCGCGGTGATGGAGGGTGGCGACACCAAGGTCATCGAGAATTCCGAGGGCGCGCGCACGACGCCGTCGATGGTCGCCTTCGCCGATTCGGGCGAGCGGCTGGTCGGCCAGTCCGCCAAGCGCCAAGCCGTCACCAATCCGCTGAAGACTCTTTATTCGGTCAAGCGCCTGATCGGCCGCCGCTTCGAGGATCCGATGGTCGCGAAGGAAATGTCGCTGGTGCCGTTCAAGATCGTCAAGGCGCCGAACGGCGACGCCTGGGTCGAGGTCGACGACCAGCAGTACAGCCCGAGCCAGATCTCGGCGTTCATCCTGGGCAAGATGAAGGAGACCGCCGAGTCCTATCTCGGCGAGAAGGTCGAGCATACTTCAACGACGCCCAGCGCCAGGCCACCAAGGACGCCGGCCGCATCGCCGGCCTAGAGGTGCTGCGCATCATCAACGAGCCGACGGCGGCGGCCCTTGCCTACGGCATGGACAAGCGCAAGAGCGGCATCATCGCGGTCTATGACCTGGGCGGCGGCACCTTCGACGTGTCGGTGCTCGAGATCGGCGACGGCGTGTTCGAGGTCAAGGCGACCAACGGCGACACCTTCCTGGGTGGCGAGGACTTCGACCAGCGCGTCATCGGCTACCTCGCCGACGAGTTCAAGAAGGAGCAGGGCATCGACCTGCGCAGCGATCGCCTGGCGCTGCAGCGCCTCAAGGAGGCGGCGGAAAAGGCCAAGATCGAGCTCTCCAACGCCAAGGAGACCGAGATCAACCTGCCGTTTATCACCGCCGACGCCACGGGTCCCAAGCATCTCGTGATCAAGCTGTCGCGCGCCAAGCTCGAGTCGCTGGTCGACGACCTGATCCAGCGCACGCTCGAGCCGTGCCGGGCGGCGCTCAAGGACGCCGGCCTGCAGCCCGGCCAGATCGACGAGGTGATCCTGGTCGGCGGCATGACCCGCATGCCCAAGGTCATCGAGACGGTGAAGCAGTTCTTCGGCAAGGAGCCGGCCCGCAACGTCAACCCCGACGAGGTCGTGGCGGTCGGTGCGGCGGTCCAGGCGGCCGTGCTGAAGGGCGAGGTCAAGGACGTCCTGCTGCTCGACGTGACGCCATTGTCGCTCGGCATCGAGACGCTGGGAGGCGTGTTCACCCGCCTGATCGAGCGCAATACCACGATCCCGACCAAGAAGAGCCAGACCTTCTCGACGGCCGACGACAACCAGACCGCGGTGACCATCCGCGTGTTCCAGGGCGAGCGCGAGATCGCTGCCCAGAACAAGCTGTTGGGCCAGTTCGACCTGGTCGGCATCCCGCCCGCGCCGCGCGGCATGCCGCAGGTCGAGGTGACCTTCGACATCGACGCCAACGGCATCGTCAATGTCTCGGCCAAGGACAAGGCCACCAACAAGGAGCAGCAGATCCGCATCCAGGCTTCGGGCGGCCTCAGCGAGGCCGAGATCCAGAAGATGGTCAAGGATGCCGAGCTGCACGCCGAAGAGGACAAGAAGAAGCGCGAGCTGATCGATGCCCGCAACCAGGGCGAGGCGCTGGTCCACTCGACCGATAAGCACCTGACGGAATTCGGCGACAAGGTGAGCCCCACCGAGAAGGCCGAGATCGAGGGTGCGCTGGAGGGGCTTAAGGAGGCCCTGAAGGGCGAGGACGTCGAGGCGATCAAGAACAAGACCAACGCGCTCGCGCAGTCGGCGATGAAGCTCGGCGAGGCGATGTACAAGGCGCAGCAGGCCGAGACCCAGGCGGGCGCGGCCGGCGGCACCACCGGTCCAGGCACGGCCGCGAACGAAGGCGCCCAACCGGGCGGCAAGGGCGGCGAGAATGTCGTCGATGCCGAGTTCGAGGACGTCACCGACAAGAACAAGAAGACGGGTTCGGGCTGAACCCGGCTCCAGACGAGACGGCCTCCCGCTGATGCGGGAGGCCGGTTGTTTAGGTGTACGGCGCAAGCGGGGGATGCGTAGAGGGCCATGGCGCAGGACTATTACGAGCTGCTGGGTGTCGGTCGGACGGCGAGTCCCGACGACCTCAAGAAGGCCTTTCGCAAGCTCGCCATGGAGCACCATCCTGATCGCAACCAGGGCAACAAGGACGCCGAGAAGAAGTTCAAGGAACTCAATCACGCCTACGACATCCTGAAGGACCCCGACAAGCGCGCCGCCTACGACCGCTACGGTGCGGCCGCCTTCGAGGGCGGCCATGGTCCCGGCGGGCCGGGCGGCTTCAACACCCAGGGCTTCGATTTCGGCTCGGTGTTCGGCGACATCTTCGACGAGATGTTCAACGGCGGCCGCACCGGCCGTCCGCGCGCCGACATGCGCGGCCAGGACCTGCGCTTCAATCTCGAGATCACGCTGGAGCAGGCCTATGGCGGCACCGAGGCCACGGTGCGGGTGCCGAGCTCGGTCGCCTGCGAGGCGTGCCAATGCCCGACCTGCCACGGCCGCGGCCGGATCCGCGCCCAGCAGGGCTTCTTCACGGTCGAGCGCACCTGTCACACCTGCCACGGCGCGGGCCAGGTGATCGACAAGCCGTGCAAGATCTGCGCGGGCCAGGGCCGGGTGCGGCGCGAGAAGACGCTCAAGGTCAACATTCCGGCCGGCGTCGAGGACGGCACCCGCATCCGGTTGACCGGCGAGGGCGAGGCCGGCACGCGCGGCGGACCGGCGGGCGACCTCTATGTCTTCCTGTCGGTGCGCCGCCACGCGCTGTTCGAGCGCGAGGGGTCCGACGTGCATTGCCGCGTGCCGATCTCGATGGTGCAGGCCACGCTCGGCAGCGCGATCGAGGTGCCGACGCTCGACGGCAAGGCGGCACGCATCAACGTGCCCGCCGGCGCCCAAGGCGGCCACCAGTTCCGGCTGCGCGGCAAGGGCATGCCGATCATGCGCTCGACCCAGCGCGGCGACATGTACATCGAGATCAACGTCGAGACGCCGACCAACCTCACGGCCAAGCAGAAGGAGCTCCTGAAGGAGTTCGAGAAGGCCGGCAGCAAGACCAGTCCCGAAGCCGAAGGCTTCTTCACCAAGGTGAAGGAGATGTTCGGCGGCGACGATTAGGCGCGTTCACACGCGCCGCGCCGCGCCGAAAAGATGAAGATCGCGTCGCTGGAGTGGCGCCCCATGCCACCCTCCGCCGCCAGCTCGCGGGGAGCGGTAATGGGCGGCATGGATCTCGCGGACGATCACGCCGCGAGGGTATCAATCCTTCCGACGCAACGCACCAGATGGCCCTCGGTGGCCGCGGTCAGCGGCGGCGGCGCCGCAAGGCACTTCGGTTCGACGTACTTGCAGCGCGGCGCGAAGCTGCAAGCCGCCGGCACCTCGGCGAGATCAGGCGGCGCGCCGGGGATCGCCTCGAGCCGCCGGCCACGCATGCCGCCATGCACCGTCGAGGCGAGCAGGCCGCGCGTGTAGGGATGGCGCGGTGCGTCGACCATCTGCTCGACGCCGCCCAGCTCGACCAGCTTGCCGGCATACATCACGCCGATCCGGTCCGAGACCTCGACCGCCACGCCGATATCGTGGGTCACGAAGATCACGCCGAGAGCGAGCTCGCGCTGCAGCTCGCGGATCAGCAGCAGGACCTGGATCTGCACCGTCGCGTCGAGCGCCGTGGTCGGCTCGTCGGCCAGCAGCAGGCTCGGATTGCACGACAGGGCGAGCGCGATCATCGCGCGCTGGCGCATGCCGCCCGACATCTCGTGCGGATAAGCCTTGAGCCGCTGCGCCGGCGAGGGAATGCGCACCATCTCCAGCAGGTCCTTGGCGCGCGCCCAGGCGTCCGTCTCGGACTTGCCGGTGTGGCGCTTGATCGTCTCGGCGATCTGATGGCCGACGGTGAAGACCGGATCGAAGGCGGTCGCCGGCTCCTGGAAAATCATCGCCACCCGGTTGCCGCGCAGGTCGGCCAGCACACTGCCGGTCATGTCGAGGACTTCATCGCCTTCGAGCCTGATGCTGCCCGACCAGCGCGTGCGGTGCGTCGGATGGAGCTTCAGGATCGAGCGCAGGGTGACGCTCTTGCCCGAGCCCGACTCGCCCAGGATGCCGAGCGTCTCGCCCCGTTTCACGTCGAAGCTGACGCCGTTCACCGCATGAACGATGCGGTCGGGCGTCCGGAAGGTGACGTGGAGGTCGCGGACCTCGAGGAGGTTGCTCATCTCACGCCGCCTTCGAATGGCCGGACCCCGGCACGTACATCAGGCAGGCGACGGACTGCTTGCCGGTGTCGGCCAGCACCGGCTCGGTGCCGGCACAGACGCTCTCGGCGAACGGACAACGCGTGCGGAAGCGGCAGCCCGAGGGCGGGTCGATCGGGTTGGGCGGATCGCCCTGGATCGGCGCTTCCTGGGTGCGCCGGCGCGGATCCATGGTCGGCCGCGCCGACAAAAGCGCGCGCGTATAGGGATGCTGCGGCTTGCCGTAGATCGCCTCGACATCGCCGATTTCGACGATCTTGCCGAGATACATGACCAGCACGCGATCGCTGAGATACTGCACGACGTTGAGGTCATGGCTGATGAAGACGTAGGTCAGGCCGAACTCGTCCTTGAGGTCGACCAGCATGTTCAGCACCTGCGCCTCGACCGACTTGTCGAGCGCCGATACCGCCTCGTCGAGGATCACCAGCCGCGGCCTGAGCGCCAGCGCGCGGGCGATGTTGACCCGCTGGCGCTGGCCGCCCGACAGCTCGTGCGGATAGCGGTCGGCGAAAGTGTCGGGCTCGAGCCCGACCTTGGCCAGCAGGTCGCGCGAGCGGCCGCGCGCCTCGGCATGGGGAAGGCCATGCGCCTTGGGCGCGAAGGCCAGCGTCTCGACGATGGTCAGGCGCGGGTTGAGCGAGGCGTAGGAATCCTGGAAGACCATCTGCACATGGCGGCGCAGCTCGTTGACCGTGATGCCATGCGGCTCGTCGACCGGATCGCCGTCGAGAATCATGGTGCCGCGATCGGGCTTGATCAGCCGCATCAGGAGACGCGCCACGGTCGACTTGCCGCAGCCCGACTCGCCCACCACGCCGAGCGTCTCGCCCTTGGCTACCGAGAGCGTCAGATCGTCGACCGCGCGCACCACACGGGTCGCGCGGCCGAGCAGGCCGCCCGGAATCGGGAAATGCTTGCGCAGGTTCTTGGCCAGCAGAAGAGGCTGGGCGGGGCCGCCGCGATCGACCGAAAGCACGCTGTCCATGTCAGGCCTTCACATCCATCGCGGCGCGTAATCCGTCGCTCATCAGGTTGAAGCAGATCGAGGTGATGAAGATCATCACGCCGGGCAGGGCAGCCAGCACCGGGTTGACATAGATCGCCTGGCGCAAGGTGTTCAGCATCAGGCCCCATTCCGGCTCGGGCGGCTTGACGCCGAGGCCGAGGAACGAGAGGCCGGCGGCGAGGATGATGGCGACGCTGATCAGCGAGGTCGCATAGACCAGGATCGGCCCCAGCACGTTGCCCAGCACATGGACGCGCACGATGGTGAGCGTGCCGGCGCCCGAGGCGCGGGCGGCCTCGACGAAATCGAAGCCGCGCACCTGGGTGGTCACGCTCTCCGAGACTCTGCAGATCGGCGGAATGAAGACCAGGGTGAGCGCCAGCAAGGTGTTCTCCGCCCCGGCACCCATCGCGCCGGAGAGCGAGATCGCCAGCAGCACCGAGGGAAAGGCATAGAACACGTCCATGATGCGCATGATCAGCATGTTGACGCGGCCGCCCAGGAAGCCCGCGGTGATGCCAAGGAAGCCGCCGATCAGCAGGGCGAGAACCACTGGGGTCACGCCCATGAACAGTGACAGCCGCCCGCCATAGATCAGGCGGGAGAACATGTCGCGGCCGAGCTCGTCGGTGCCGAGCAGGAAGTTGGGCGAGCCGATCGGATAGAGTCGGCGGATCATCGAGGTCTTGTAGGGATCGGACAGGCCGAGCCATGGCGCGGCCAGCGCCGAGGCCACGACCAGCAGCAGGACGACGCCGCAGACCAGCGTCACCGGATCGCGTCGCAGCCGGCGGGCGACCGACTGCCAGTAGCCGCGCGTGATGGCGACAGGCGTAAGCCGCACGCCGGTGCCGGCGCCGGCAGTAAGGTCGAGCGAGGGGCTCTGGATCGCCATGTCAGCCCCGCTTGATGCGCGGATCCACCAGCGTCTGGATCACGTCGACGGTGAGGTTCAGCATCATGAAGAAGAAAGCCAGCACCAGCGTCGTGCCCTGCAGGATCGGCAGGTCGCGGCGGAAGATGGCGCTGTTCAGCAGGAAAACACCGTCTCGATCAGGATCGAGCCGCCGATCAGGTTGCCGGCCTGCAGGCCCATCACGGCGAGGCAGACGGGCGCGGCGTTCTTCAGCACGTGCAACAGGATCTGGCGGTCGTTCATGCCCTTGGCCTGGAGCGCGGTCACGAACTCCATGCTGAGGATTTCCTTGATGGTCGAGCGTACGGTCCGGGTCATCACGCCGAGCGGGATCACCGACAAAGCAATGGTCGGCAGGATCATGTGCCGGATGTGCGGCCAGTCGAGCCGCCAGCCGGTCGCGTTCTCCGGCCCCAGCCCCATCGGCGGCAGCATGCCGAGTTCGACTGAGAAGATGATCACCAAAACGATCGCCAGCCAGAAGTGCGGCACGCTCACGCCGACCAGCGCGATCGAGGTGACGAGCCGATCGACGATGCGCGACTTGGCGTAGGCCGCCGCCGTGCCGAGGAAGATCGCGAGCGAGAAGGCGAGGCAGCAGGCGGCAATCGCCAGGATGATGGTGTTGCCGAACGCTGAGCCGACCTCCTGCGACACCGGACGGCCGGTGCCGATCGAGGTGCCGAAGTCGCCGCTCAGGGTGACCAGCAGCCAACGGACGTATTGGACCGGCAGCGGCTTGTCGAAGCCGTAATACTCCTTGAGCTTGTCGACCACTTCCTTGGGTGTGTCGGGCGGCACGATCGCGGAGATCGGGTCGCCCGGCGCGAGATGGACCAGCGCGAAGACGAGCAGCGACACGCCGAAGGCAACCGGCCCCAGATAGATCAGGCGTCGGAGCGCGTAGAGCAGCATGTCGCTACTGAATCGTGATCGGCGTGAAGTCCTGGAACCAGCTCTGGGCCTGCACGAAGCCCTTCACCTTTGGGCTCATCGCCCGCGGGTTGAGGTCGTGCGCGATATAGACCCAGTAGGCCTGGTCGACGATATAGCCGTGCACGTCGGCCAGCGCCTTGGTCTGCGCCGCGCGATCGAACGAGGTATGTGCCTTGTCGATCAGCGCGTCGAGCTTGGGATCCTTCAGGATGCCCCAGTTGGCGCCCTTCGGCGGCACGAACTCGCCGTGATAGAGCCTCATGAAGGCCGAGTAGGGATCGACCGTGGCGCGGCTGATGTTGATGCCGTTGGTGCCGGCCTTGGTGGAGGCGTCGCCGGTCACGGGCTGGAAGGAGAAGGTGACCAGCGCGTTCCACTCCATGACCTCGAAAGTGCAGTCGAAGCCGACCGCGTTCAGGTTCTCCTGGACGTACTCGTTCATCGGCAACGGCAGCATCTGGCCCGAGCCCGAGGTCGAGATCGCGATCTTGATCTTGGGCTTCTTGCTCGCGCTGTAGCCGGCTTCGGCCAGCAGCTTCTTGGCCGCCGCCGGATCGTACTTGATGTCGAAAGTGGGCGAGCCGAACCAGGGATGGCCGGGATAGACCACGCCCTTGGATTCGATCATCAGCCCGTTCAGCAGCTTGCTCAGGCCGGCGCGATCGATCGCAAGGTTGGCCGCCTGCCGGACGCGAATATCGGTCCAGGGCGAGCCCTCGACCATGCTGGGCTGGTAGGCCCAGTTGTGCGGATACTTGTTGGTGACGATGCTCATGCCGCCCTGCTTGAGGCGCGGAATGGCGTCGGGCGCCGGCACCTCGATCCAGTCGACTTGGCCGGCCAGCAATGCCGCGGTGCGGGTCGCGGCCTCCGGCATCGGGAACAGCAGCACCTTATCGAGTTTCGGCACCCGCGCCTTGTCCCAGTAACCGTCGAAGCGCGACAGCTCGAGCCGCTCGCGCGGTACCATGCGGTCAACCTTGAACGGGCCGGTGCCGGACGGCTGCTGCGCCACCTTCACCCAGTCCTTGCCGTTCTTCTCCCAGTTCGTCGGGCTGGAGTAGAAGATGTAGGACATGTCGTAGGGAAACAGCGAGTTCACGATGCGGGTGGTGAGCTCGACCGTGTACTTGTCGATCGCCTTCCAGCCGATCAGCGTCGGCACGCGCTGGCGTGCCTGCGCGGCCTGCTTGGGATCGAACTGCGGCGACTTGTCGTTCAGGATCTTCTCGAGATTCCAGATCACGACAGAGGAGTCGAAATCGGTGCCGTCATGGAACTTCACGCCCTGGCGCAGCTTGAAGATCCAGCGCTTGCCGTCGCCTTCGACGGCCGACCATTCAGTTGCCAGGCCGGGCTTGATGTCGGCAAGGGCGTCGGCCTTGCTGAGGTCCCAGTTCACCAGTGCGTCGTAGATCGTGTAGCCCGCGAAGCGAAACCCTTCGAAGCCCTGGTCGGGCTGGCCGGTAGTCTGCGGGATGTCGGCGGCTGTCATGCCGATGCGCAGTGTGCCTTGCGAAAAGGCAGGCACCGCGTAAGCCGCGACGAGGCCGAAGCCCGCGGCGGCGAGGCAAAGACGCTTGAACATTGATTTCTCCCCTGTTCAGGAGCGGGATATGCAAGCGCCAAGCCAAGCTACGCGGCATGTCGCTTGCATGCGCTCTGGCACCGGGAGGGTACAATGTCGTCGCCAAAGGCACCAACACTTGAAGAGTTCCGCACGCGAGCCGCGCTCAGCGGGCTGACCTTGACGCCCGAGGACGTCGAGCACCTCCACAAGGGCTATGTCGGGCTGCTCGCCATGATGCAGCGCATCCCCACCCATTGGGCCTGGGCCGCCGAGCCGCCCCAGGTCTTCCGCGCCGACAAATAGGGGAAGCCATGACCGACCTCACCCTGCTCGGCATTGCCGACGCCGGCCGCCTGCTGGCGCGCGGCGAAATCACCTCCATCGCCCTCACCGAGTCCTTCCTGAAGCGCATCGAGGCGGTCGATTCCAAGATATCGAGTTACATAACCGTGACGGCCGATCTGGCCCGCAATGCCGCCCACCAGGCCGATAGGGAGATCAAAGGCGGCGCGCGGCGCGGGCCGATGCACGGCATCCCGGTTGCGCTCAAGGACATCTACGAAACGGCCGGGGTGAAGACGACCGGCCATTCGCATTTCAAAAAGGACTATGTGCCGGCAATCGACGCCGAGACGGTGCGGCGGCTCAAGGACGCCGGCGCGGTGATCCTGGGCAAGCTCGGCACCCACGAATTCGCCAACGGCGCGATGACGCCCGACCAGCCGTTCCCGGCAGTGCGCAATCCCTGGAACGTAAAATACCAGCCCGGCGGCTCGTCGAGCGGCTCTGGCGCGGCGGTCGCGGCCCAGCTCTGCATGGGCGCGATGGGCTCGGATACCGGCGGCTCGATCCGCAATCCGGCGGGCTTCTGCGGCACCGCCGGCATCAAGCCTACCTACGGGCTGCTGAGCCGTTGCGGCATCTTCCCGCTCAGCTTCAGCCTCGACACGGCGGGCCCGCTCGCCTGGACGACGGAAGACTGCGCCCTGATGCTCGATGTGCTGGCGGGCCACGATCCCAACGATCAGGGCTCGGCCAGGACCACCAAGGTCGATTACGGCGCGGCGGCGCAGCGGCCGATCAAGGGCCTGCGCATCGCGCTGGCGCGCAACTGGTACGAGGACAAGGACGCCGTCACGCTAGAAATGAAAAAAGGCGTCGATGAAGCCGTGCGCGTGCTGAAGGATCTCGGCGCGACGGTCGACGACGTCGTCTTCCCCGATGTCTGGGACTATCACATCTGCGGCCGGGTCATTATCACGATCGAGGCGCATGCGATCCACCGCCAGGAGGTGATCGAGACGCCGGAGAAATTCGGCTACACCACCCGTCGGCGCTTCCAGCTCGGCGCCTTCCTCACCGCCGAGCAGTACATCTCGGCGCTGCGATTTCGCCGCCAGCTGACGCTCGACACGCGCGCCGCGATGCGCGGCTACGACCTGGTGATGTGCGCCAACCATTGGGGCGCGCCCGAGACCTTCGAGGAGCCGCAGCCGATCTTCCATTTCCTCGGCAAGCCCTCGCTCACCATGCCGTTCAACGTCACCGGCCAGCCGGCGGCGACGGTGTGCTGCGGCTTCAGCAGCGACGGCTACCCGCTTTCCTTCCAGCTCGCCGGCCGCGCCTTCGACGAGGCGAGCGTAGTCGCCGCGGGCGCCGCCTACGAACGCGCCACACCCTGGCGCGCGCACCGACCAAAGCTCTGACCAGGAGACCTCGATGAAGCTCAGCCGTCGTTCCGTTGTCGTGGGCGCCAGCGCGCTCGCGGCCCTGCCGATCCCCGCACTCGCGCAGGAGAAGGTGGTACGCTTCGGCATCTCGATGGCCGACGTGCCCCTGACGACGGGCCAGCCCGACCGCGGCGCCGGCGCCTACAAGTTCACCGGCCTCACGCTCTACGATCCGCTGGTTGCCTGGGAGCTCGATGTCGCCGACCGGCCGGGCAAGCTGATCCCCGGCCTCGCGACCGGATGGAAGGTGAACGACGCCGACAAGACGTTGTGGACCTTCA
>VBAF01000044.1:0-1231 GCA_005884705.1 Alphaproteobacteria bacterium | reverse complement strand
CGACCAACGGCAGGCCGCGCAGGTGCGGCCGCGCCTGCCCTCGATCGCCAGCTACAGGAAGACCGGCGAGAGGGAGGTCGAGATCAAGACCAAGGCGGTCGACGCCCTGTTCCCCTATCAGATGCTGTGGTTCCTCGTCTCGAGCCCGACGCAATGGGAGAAGCTCGGCAAGGACTGGAACAAGTTCGCCTCCGAGCCGTCGGGCACCGGGCCGTTCAAGCTGGCCCGCCTGGTGCCGCGCGAGCGCGCCGAGCTGGTCAAGAACGAAGCCTACTGGAATCCCGGGCGCATTCCCAAGACCGACCGGCTCGTGCTGATCGTGGCGCCGGAGGATTCGGCGCGCACCGCGGCGCTGCTCTCAAACGCCGTCGACATGATCGAGACGCCGCCGCCCGACGCCGTGGCCCGCCTCAAGCAGGGCGGCATGAGGATCGAGCAGAACGTGACGCCGCACGTCTGGAACTACCATCCCTCGATGGTCGAGGGCTCGCCGTGGACCGACATCCGGCTGCGCAAGGCGGCCAACCTGGCGATCGACCGCGATTCCATCGTAAAGCTCCTGAACGGCCTCGCCCGGCCGGCCTACGGCCAGGTCGACAAGACCAACCCGTGGTTCGGCAAGCCGACCTTCGAGCTCAAGTACGCGCCTGACGAGGCGCGCAAGCTGATGGGTGCGGCGGGCTTCAGCAAGACCCAGCCGCTCAAGACCAAGTTCGTCGTGGCCTCCGGCGGCACCGGCCAGATGCTGTCGCTGCCGATGAACGAGGCTATCCAGGAAATGTTCAAGGACGTCTTCATCGAGGTCGAGTTCAAGGTGGTCGAGCTCGAGGCGATGTACACCGCCTGGCGCGCCGGCGCGAAGGCCGACATGAACAAGGACATCACGGCCAACAACATCGCCTACGTGACGTCCGATCCGGTCTACGCCTTCACCCGCTTCTTCGCCTCCAACCAGGCGGCGCCGGTCGGCGTCAACTGGAGCTATTACAAGAACGACGAGGTCGACAAGCTGATCAGCGAGGCGCTCAACACCTTCGACCCGGCCGGGCAGGATGCGTTGATGGCTCGGGTGCACGAGAAAGTCGTCGACGACGCCGTGTTGATCTGGGTCGTGCACGACACCAACCCGCATGCGCTGTCGCCCAAGATCAAGTCGTACGTCCAGGCCCAGCACTGGTTCCAGGACCTGACGACGATCGGAGTCTGAGCACCCTAGATCCCTCGCTGCGCT
>VBAF01000043.1 GCA_005884705.1 Alphaproteobacteria bacterium | reverse complement strand
GTCCACGAAATCGAGCACGTGCGCGGCGAGACGACGCTTGTCGGCGTCGTTTCGCATCATGGTGTCGGTGATCCTCACCTTGAGGCCCAGGCCTTCGATGTCGGGCGCGAGGCTTGCATCCTGAACGTCGAGCACGAAGCCGTCGGCCCACTCCTTGTAGTAGCGCGCCACGCCCAGCGCGGAGACGTCGTGGCCGAGCTCGGCCAGCATCTTCGCTGCCGGTCCCTTGATCGCTTGGCCGCCGACGATCGGCGTGACGGCGACCTTCGGCGCCTTGGCCCGCGCGAGCGCGGGCCGCACGCCCGGCACGGCGAGGATCGGCGCGACGCTGACGAAGGGATTGGACGGACAGACGACCACGCCGCGTAAACCAGCCGTGTCGACCAGGGCGGGGTGCGGCCTGGCTTTGCCGGCGCCGGCGAAGCGCACGGACTTCACCACCGGCTCGCAGCGCAGCCGCACGAACCAGTCCTGGAAGGCGAGCTCGCCCCGGTCGGTCGTCACCATGGTGCGCACCGGATCGTCGCTCATCGGCACCATCGCGCACTCGACACCGAGCTTCGCTGCGAGATCGCGCATCACCGACGACAGGCTCTCGCCCGCGCGCAGGCGGCGCGTGCGCTCGATATGGGTGGCGAGGTCCTTGTCGCCGAGGCGGAACCAGGTCTCGGCCCCGAGCGGACCCAACGCCTCCATCACCGCCCAGCTCTCGTCGCGGCGGCCCCAGCCGGCCTCGGCGTTGGCGACTCCCGCGAGCGTGTACATCACCGTGTCGAGGTCGGGGCAGATGCTGAGCCCGAGATGCTCGAAGTCGTCCGCGGTGTTGACCGCTACCGTGAGGGCGTCGGTCGGCAACAGGCCTGCCAGCCCCACGGCGAGCTTGGCGCCGCCGACACCGCCGGCCAGGGCGAGGATACGTCTCGTCATGCGGGCCAACCTATCCCACGAAACATTGCGCTAGGTCTGCAATTCGATCTAGGCTCCCGCGCGAACAAAGGATTTCGGGAGGACGTCATGAGGCTGTTTGCTTTCATGGGTATGGCCGTGTGCGCCATCGGCTGGTCGGGCATGGCCGAGGCCCAGAATGCCAAGCTGTGCGACAAGCCGCGTCAGATGGAAGGCTTCAAGACCTGCGCCAATGTCGACAAGGCCAAGGCCGAGGCTGCCTTCACCCTCTACTCGACCGATCCCGAGCAGGGCCAGGTCAAGCTGCTGGCTGCCTTCAACAAGCTCTTCCCCGAGATCAAGACCTCTTACGTCCGCCTGCAGGCCGGGGCGCTCTACGCCAAGATCCTGTCGGAGCGCCAAGCCAAGTCCTATCTGGTCGACATCGTCCAGATCTCCGACATGGGCATGATCCTGGACTTCCAGCGCAAGGGCGGCTTCCACCAATACGTTTCGCCCGAGATGCAGTTCTTCCCCAAGGAGGCCAGGAGCCAGCCGGAAGGCTACTGGACCTGGGGCTCGGTCATCATGGCGGGCATCGCCTACAATCCCAACAACGTGTCGGCGGCGGAGGCGCCCAAGAAGTGGGAGGACCTGCTCGATCCCAAGTGGAAGGACGCGATCAACGTCAAGGTCTCCAACTCGGGCCTCCAGCACGGCGTCTGGTATGCCCTGAAGCCGATTCTGGGCGAGGGCTACTTCAAGAAGTTCGGCGAACAGAAGCCGCGCGCGTTCGACTCCTATGTCCAGCAGTACGGCCGGCTGGTCGACGGCCAGGACAAGATCATCATGGGCGCGCAGTACTCGGGCTACATCGAGTTCAAGGCCAAGGGCGCGCCGCTCGCCTTCGTCTTCCCCGAGACCGGCGTGCCGTCGGTGCCGGAGACCTACGGCATCGTCGACCAGGCGCCGCATCCCAACGCCGCCGAGTTGTTCATGGACTGGTTCCTCTCGCCGATCGGCCAGAAGGCGCTGGCCGAGGCGCTGCTGCTCCATTCGCCGCGCAACGACGTGCCGCCGCCGGGCGGCGCCGATACCGTGCCGCTCGAGAAGATGAA
The DNA here is from genome assembly GCA_005884705.1 of Alphaproteobacteria bacterium. Taxonomy (GTDB): domain Bacteria; phylum Pseudomonadota; class Alphaproteobacteria; order Reyranellales; family Reyranellaceae; genus Reyranella. The sequence goes on along the minus strand of VBAF01000043.1, from coordinate 3,408 downwards.
GCTGCTTACGCCGGCCGACTGGAACGACTTCGAGAAGGACCGTCCGTCCTTCGCCAAGGAGTGGAACCGCATCGTCGGCGCCGGGCGCTGAGCTTGCCCTGCCCGTCGTCCCGACCGAAGCCGAGCGAAGCGAGGCGAAGCGGAGGGACCTTTTTCCCACGATTTGCGGCTAACTGTTGAAAAGAGGTCCCTCCACTCCGGGCCTTCGGCCCTCCGGTCGGGACGACGGATGGTGGCGCCTGCGCCTCAACGGGCAGGCCCTGACGACGCTCGCCGTCCTCGCGGTCGTGAGCTTCTTGGTCCTGCTGCCGCTGGTCTTCCTGGTCGAGGAGTCGCTGAACGTTGGCGACCCGATGGCGTTCCCGCCGGTCGAGTTCGGCATCGCCAACTACATCTCGATCTTCAGCGAGGACATCAGGACCGTGGTCAACACGGTGGTCATCGCGGTGATGGCCACCGTGATGGCGATCCTGATCGGCTTCACGCTCGCCTGGATCCTGACCCGCACCAACGTGCCGTGGGGCGGCCAGCTCGAGCGCCTGATGGAGCTGCCCTACTACATGACCCCGCTGGTGGGGGCGCTCGCCTGGGCGGTGATCGCCGGGCCCAAGAGCGGCTTCATCAACCAGATCTGGCGGGCGATGGGCGGCACCAGCGATATCGCCGACATCTACACCCACTTCGGCATCGCCTGGGTGATGGCGCTGTTCGAGGGCACGGTCGCCTTCGTCATGATCTCGGCGTCGATGAAGTCGATGGATCCGGCGCTCGAGGAATCGGCCCGGGTGATGGGCGCCTCCAAGCTGCGCACCACGCTGACGGTGACTTTGCCGCTGGTCATGCCGGGCGTGCTGGGCGCCATGCTGTTCGTGTTCGCCGAGATGCTGGGCTCGTTTGCCGCCGCGCTGGTGCTCGGCATTCCCGGCCGCATCTATGTCATCACCACGGCGATCTGGGATTCCACATTGGCCTATCCGCCCGACTATGGCCGCGCCTCGGCGATGGGGCTCTCGCTGTTCGTCGTCATGTTCGGCATGCTCACCTTCTACCGCCGCGTGATCGGCCGCGGCAGCTTCGCCACCATCACTGGCAAGGCCTTCCGGCCGCGGCCGATGGACATGGGACGACTCGCCTGGGTGCTGTTCAGCGTCTGCGCGCTGTACGTCGCGCTGGCGGTGGTCTTCCCGATCGCCGCCCTGCTGATGACCTCGCTGCAGCGCTTCGCAACCGTGATCCTGAGCCAGGCGCAGTGGACGCTCGCGAACTACGAGCTCGCGCTGTCGCTCGGCCCGGTGCGCACCGCGCTGGTCAACAGCATCATGCTCGGGCTGGGCGTCGCCACGGTCGGCGTGGTGATCATGGCGCTGCTGGTCTGGATCATCTACCGCTCCAAGCTCGTCGGGCGCGGCGCCATCGAGTACCTCGTGATGTTCCCGCAGGCGGTGCCCCGCCTGGTGTTCGGCCTGGCCCTGCTGTGGGCGTGGCTCAACATCCCGATCGGCATCTACGGCACCCTGTGGCTGCTGGCGCTCGCCTATTTCACCGTCATGCTGCCGCTCGGCGTGCGCACGCTGGCGGGCGTGGTGCTGCAGATCGACAAGAGCCTCGAGGAATGCGCCCGCGTCTGCGGCGCCTCGTGGGGCTACCAGATGCGCACCGTCACGCTGCCGCTGCTCAAGCCCGGCATCCTGGCGGCGTGGCTGCTGATCTTCATGGCCTGTGTGCGCGAATTGGGCGCCTCGGCCTTCCTGATGGGTCCCAACGCCAAGGTGATCGCGCCGTCGATCGTCAACGCCTTCGCCACCAGCGGCACCGAGTTGACGGCGGCGATGGCGCTGATCCAGACCTTCACCGTCATCATTGCGCTGGTGATCCTGTTCCGCGTGGCGCGCGGCATGACCAAGGAGCTGCAGTGAGCGCGACGCGCATCGACGTGAAGGACCTGGTGGTCCGCTACGGCGACCAGACGGCGGTGAACGGCGTGAGCTTCACCGTCGGCCGCGGCGAGCACGTGACCCTGCTCGGGCCCTCGGGCTGCGGCAAGACCACGACCTTGCGCGCCATCGCCGGGCTCGAGCAGCCGAGCGGCGGCTCGATCCATATCGACGGCCAGGCGATGTACGACGCTGAGTATGGCCGCACATGACGGTGTTCGACAACGTGGCCTACGGCCTGCGGGTGCGAAAGCAGAGCCAGGCTGAGATCAAGGCCAACGTCGAGAAGGCACTCGACCTGGTGCAGATGCGCCATCTCGCCGAGCGCGGTGCGTCCAAGCTGTCCGGCGGCCAGCAGCAACGAGTAGCCCTGGCACGCGCGATAGCCTTCTCGCCTACCGTCGTGCTGTTCGACGAGCCGCTGTCGAACCTCGATGCCAAGCTGCGCGCCGAGATGCGGGTCGAATTGCGCGAGTTGCAGCGCCGGCTCGACATCACCTCGGTCTACGTGACGCACGACCAGGAGGAGGCACTCGCCATCTCCGACCGGGTGATCGTGATGAATGTCGGCGTGATCGAGCAGATCGGCACGCCGGAGGCGATCTATAACCGGCCGCGGAGCCGCTTCGTCGCCGACTTCGTGGGTTCCGCGAACCTGATCAGGGGCCGGGTCACCGGCCCCGGCCTGTTCGAAGCCGAGGGCGGCACCATCCTGAAGACGGCCGGCGGCAGCTCGGGGACCGAAGTGGCGGTGCGCACCGCCTATATCGACCTCGTCCCGCAGCTCGGTGACAACCAGCTTCCCGGCACGGTGCGCCAGCGCATGTTCCACGGCGATTTCGTGCAATATATCGTCGAATGCGCCTGCGGCCGCCTGATCGTGCGCCGGCCGCCGGTCAACCTGCTCGACGAAGGCGCGCCGGTGACGGTGTCTTTCTCGCCCGAGCACACGGTGCTGCTGCAGTCCTGACGGGCCACCGCCCTTAATCCCTTAGCCGGAATTGCGGTAATTCAATTTCAGCAATTTCCGCTATTCGCTCTGGGTGGGGATTCGACAGTTCCTCCGCCCTCAATGCACAAGGCCTGCACGATGCCGGCTCGGCCTCGTTCCGAGAAACGGTGACTGAACCAAAAACGGTGAAAACCGCAAAAACGGTTCAGGCCGGCGCGGTGCCTGCCACCACGACCCGGTGCATCAGCCGACGCTCGCCTTCCGGATAGTCGGCGTTGGCCTTGTGCATGGTGCAGCGATTGTCCCAGATCACTACGTCGCCCTGGCGCCAGACATGGCGGTACTGGAAGCGCGGCTCGATTGCATGGGCGATCAGCCCGTCGAGCAGGGCGTCGCTCTCGCCGCGCTCGAGGCCGACCACCTGCTCCATGCGGTTGGCGTTGAGATAGAGCGCCTTGCGGCCGGTTTCCGGATGGGTGCGCACCAGCGGATGGATCGCCTCGGGCATCGCCGCCATCTCCG
>VBAF01000042.1 GCA_005884705.1 Alphaproteobacteria bacterium | reverse complement strand
TGGACATCTGCGTGCGCGAGATGCCGCCGCTCAAGGAAGTAGGGGCCGGTCACCGGGTGGCGTGTGTGCTGTGAGGATCGTGCCGTGAGCGAGACCCTGCTGTCCGTCAAACAACTGAAGAAGCACTTCGCGGTGTCGGGCGGCATCCTCAAGCGCACGGTCGACCGCGTGCATGCCGTCGATGGCGTCAGCTTCGACATCGGCAAGGGTGAGACGCTGGGGCTGGTGGGCGAATCGGGCTGCGGCAAGTCGACCACCGGGCGCTGCATTCTGCGGCTGATCGAGCCCAGCGCCGGCGAGGTCTGGTTCCAGGGCACCGACGTCACGCGGATGGGCCACGACGCGCTGCGCTCGCTGCGCCGCGACATGCAGATCATCTTCCAGGATCCCTACGCCTCGCTCAATCCGCGCCTCACTGTCGGCGCGATCGTCGGCGAAGCGCTGCAGATCCATGGGCTCGCCAAGTCGCGCAAGGCGATGGAGGAACGCGTGGTCGAGCTGCTCGAGACGGTCGGCCTGCAGCCCGACCATCTCGGCCGCTTTCCGCACGAATTCTCGGGTGGCCAGCGCCAGCGTATCGGCATCGCGCGCGCGCTCGCGGTCGAGCCCAAGCTGGTCATTTGCGACGAACCGGTCTCGGCGCTCGACGTGTCGATCCAGGCCCAGGTCATCAACTTGCTCGAAGACCTGCAGGAGAAGTTCGGCCTAACCTATCTTTTCATTGCCCACGACCTGTCGGTGGTGGAGCACATCTCCGACCGGGTTGCAGTGATGTATCTCGGCCGCGTGGTCGAGATCGCGCCGTCGCGCGCGCTCTACGACACGCCGCTCCATCCCTATACCGAGGCGCTCTTGTCGGCGGTGCCGATTCCCGACCCGACCGTCAAGCGCAAGCGCATCATGCTGCAGGGCGACGTGCCCAACCCGATCCGCCCGCCCTCGGGCTGCCACTTCCACACCCGCTGCCCGATCGCGCGGCCGGATTGCTCGCAGCGCGATCCCGAGCTGCTCGAGAAGCGGCCAGGACATTGGGTGGCCTGTCACTACAGAGGTTAGCGCTCCGCACTAACCTCTATAGTGACAGGCGGCCACGCCGAAATTGTGGCGCTGCTCTGCAGCGCTAGGATTTCGGCGTAAACTGACTGAGGTCGTTGATGCCGAGCCGCTTCTCCAGCGCCTCGACCTTCTTGGCGACCTTCTCGAAGCCGTCGGCGCCGAACTTCTCGGTCTCGCTCTTCTCCAGCGTCTCGCCGATCGCCTCGAACTCGTTGGGCGTCACCAGGCTGCGCAGGGTCGGGAAGACATCGGTGTCCTCGCGCGCCGCATGCGGGCGGTAGAGCGTCATCGTGGCCTGCATCGCCTCGACCAGTTGCTCACGCTCTGCCTTGACGGCGCTCTTCGGTGCAAGCTCGAGCACCCGCTCGGTTAGCTTGCGGCACGCGCCATGCTGGGCCTGCAGGATGGTGATCAGCTCGACCATGCGGCCGGCGGTCTTGAAGCGCGGGAAGACCTGCTCCTCCTCGTTCTTCTCGTGATAGTCGTGCACGAAGTCGCGCATGATCTCGCCGGCCTGGGCGAAGATCGCCGGATCGATGTCCTCGCCCTGTCCCAGACGGCGCACGCCGGCGCCATAGATCAGCATCAGCCGCGCCACGATACCGTGTTCGCGCATCAAATCCTCGGTCGCCGTGACCGGCACCGATTCCGCGCTCTTCTTGTTGGTCGGACTTTGCGGCGCCGCCCAGCCGGGCGCCGCTGCGACAAGGGAAAGGCCCGCGGCTCCCACGAGCCAGCGGCGCCGCGCATAAAGGACATGGGCCATCGCCGCCTCCTCAGGCTGAGTCGCCTTTCTGGGAGAAGAAACGGCGAAGGAGGCTTGCGGTTGCCTCGGGAAGGTTAGATGTGGTGCCCGCTGCCGGACTCGAACCGGCACGGCCCTTGCGGGCCTCGAGATTTTAAGTCTCGTATGTCTACCAATTCCATCAAGCGGGCAAAGGTCAGTGACTGAAGGAGGCGATCAATCCTTCCTCGACCCAGCTGCGTAACAGACCGGCGGCGCGGGCCGCCGCCTGGTCTTCCTCGACATGGCGCAGCAGGGCCTCGCACAGCGCTGGAAACGGTTGGCCGTCGATCATGGCCTCGAGCATCGCCGCCTCATCCGGCTCGAGCGAGCGGAAGTTCGAGACGCGCTCGGGCCGCCAGATCACCCACGGCACGGGCGCGGCAAGCGGCCCCGCCTCGAGCGTGCCGGGCTCGACCTCCTCGCGGCGCTGCCACGACGGCGGCACGTCATGGGCAAACGACAGGCGCCGCAACGAAGGGAGCGGTGTGAACGAGATCGTCTCCCACGCCTCGGGCGCTACCGTCATCACGGTCGCAGCTTGCAAGGGCTCGACATCGACCGAATCGAAGGCCTCACCCAGCGCCCATTCGAAGTGAGCCATTTCCGCCACCGCCGGAGTCGCATCGCCGGGCGTGGTCGCCAGGAAGTCGGCGAATCCCTTGCCGAACCAGCGGACCGACGGATGGCGCGAGGGATGCGCCGCTATGTAGGTGCGCGCCACGGTGTCGAATTCCTCGGGCCCCGTCATCGCCACCACGCCCGGGAAGTCGTTGGTCAGCACCTCGATCAGGCGCAGCGCATAGCCGTCGCGATAGACCTCGAGCAGGGTGATACGGTCGGCCTTGCTGGTGTCGCGGACGGCAGTAGTGAAGCCCTGCTGGCTCACCAGGACATAGTCCTGGAAAGCCCGCTGCAGGTCGGCTAGGGAGCCTGTGTTGGTCCGCGTCATTCCGCGGCCTCGCGGGCCGGCTCGCGCATGACGCGTTCGGCGATGCCGCGCGCCACGTCGAGCTCGGCCAGCAATTCGGCGTAGGGCGGGATGTTGGCGTCACGCTCGATCATGGTCGGCGTGCCCGGGAACAGCCGAACCGCTTCGGCATAGAGATCCCACACGCCGCCGATGATCGGATGGTCGTGGGTATCTATGATATGCGTGCCGTTGTTGGTGTGGCCCGCGAGATGGAACTGCCGCACGCGCTCGCGCGGGATGCCGCGCAGGAAGTCGACCGGGTCGAACTCGTGATTGAAGGCGCTGACATAGACGTTGTTGACGTCGAGCAGCACCTCGCAATCGGCGCGCTTGCAGAGATTGGCGATGAACTCCCATTCGGTGAGCTCGGATGCGGCGTAGGTGACGTAGCTCGAGACATTCTCCAGCACCAGGCGGCGGCGCAGCCGGTCCTGGACCCGCATCACCCGCTCGGCGACATGGTCCAGCGCCTCCTCGGTGTAGGGCAACGGCAGCAGGTCGTGCATGTTGATGCCGCGCAGGCCGGTGAAGCAGAGGTGGTCGGAAACCCACAACGGCTCGACCCGGTCGATCAGCTTCTCGAGGTCGCCGAGATAGCGCTCGTCCAGCGGATCGATCGAGCCGATCGACAGCGAGACGCCATGCAGCGCCATCGGATAGTCGCGCCGGAACGTGTCCAGCCAATGAAGCGGCTGGCCGCCCGCGATCATGTAGTTCTCGCTCAGCGCCTCGAACCACGCGACCTTGCCGGGCGCTGCGAGGATCTCCTCATAGTGCTCGTGGCGCAGCCCCAGTCCGAAGCCGACGGTCTCCATGGCGGCAGTGTACCCCAAAATGAAGCCCGTCGATCGATAGGCCGGCCAGCGCCGGCGTAGCGTTACGGCGTCGGCGAGCCGCCGGCGGGAGTGCACTCAAGCTAGGTGCCCGTGACGACCGTGTCCTGGCCCTTGCAGACGTTGACTCTTGCGGCGGCGCAAATGCACAACCGAAACGGGCGTAAATCCATATAAAAGACAACTAAAATGGTATCTGTACTTGGCCGTGGCCGGCTCGAAAGGAAAGGCGCCACCCGACAGGGAGGTGGCGCCTTCCTTTCGTGAGCCGGACGCTTACGGCGTCGCGATGCCGCCTTGGGCGACGCACTCGAGCGACGTGCCGGTGACGGTCATGCCCTGACCCTTGCAGGCGTTCTGACCCTTGCAGGAGGTCTTGTAGCTGTTGCAGGCGCTCTGGCCCTTGCAGGCATTGATGCCGTAGCACTTGTTGCTCGACTGCGCATGGCTGGCGGTTGCCATCGCGCCGGCGGCGAACACGGCTGCCGCGGTGATGATGTAGGACTTCTTCATCGAGTACCACGCACGCATCTGATTCACTGGACGTGCCGGCGGGCACTCTAGGCCGGCGCAGGCCACATGTGGCATCAAAGCGACGTGGCGCTCGAGCGTCCGCCCTCACCGATCCGTGACCGATTTCCGCGGCGAAAAACTGTGTGAACCGGCGCGAGGACCGCCGTCAGAGGACCTTGCCGCCCTTGGCGGTGCACTCCTTGTCGCTCGACACCGTGGTCCAGCCCAGTCCCTTGCAGGAGTTCTTGCCCTTGCAGGAGGAGAGTGCAGTCTTGCACGAGCTCGTCCCCTTGCAGGAGTTGATGCCGCTGCATTTCACGGCTTCCTCCGCGCGCGCGGTCGTCGTCGCGCCCGCTGCGAACAAGGCGGCGGCCGAAACGGCGAGAAGCGTGAACTTACCCATGACGACTCCTGTGACCCCACAATATCCCAAGATGCCCCGCGCCGATGCAAACCGGAAGTCATGGAGCCTATGGAAGCTGATCACCCCTGCGTGAAGCGAGCCGGCGCGAGGGCCTTCTCCGCGACCCCGAGGGAGGCAATGTCGCCCGGCAGCCCCCTGCCGAGCGCCAGGCTTGCCGACAGCCGCCCGGCCGCGGCGGCTGTCTGGATGCCGTATCCGCCTTGGCCGGCGAGCCAGAAAAAGCCCTCGACCGCCGGGTCGTAGCCGACCACCAGATTCTTGTCGGCGACGAAGCTCCTCAGTCCCGCCCACTTGTTCTTGATGCGCCGGATCTGCAGCGTCGTCGCGGTCTCGATCCGCTGGACTGCCACTGCGATGTCGAGCTCCTCGGGCTGGGCGTCGCAGGGCGGCGAAGGTGTTTCGTCGGCCGGCGAGGCGAGGAACTGCCCGACCTCGGGCTTGAAATAAAAGGTCTCGTCGAAGTCGATCGCCATCGGTAAATGCGCGAGGTCGAGCCCGGCCGGCGCATCGAAGGTGAAGGCGGTGCGGCGCTTCGGCACGAGGCCGATCTTTCGCACGCCGGCAAGGCTTGCGACGACGTCGGCCCAGGCGCCGGCGGCGTTGACGACGGTCGCTGCGGCCAGCGTCTCGCCGTGGCGCAACGCGATCTGCCAGCGGCCCTCCGTGCGCGTGAGCGACAGCACCTCGGCATCGAGCCGCAACTCGGCGCCCGCGGCGCGCGCGCCGCGCAGGAAGCCGCCGTGGATTGCCGCGACGTCCATGTCGTCGGCCTCGGGCTCGAAGATCGCACCGCCCTCCACGGCGTGCGGCTTGAGCAGCGGCTGCAGGCGGAGCGTTTCGCCGGGATCGAGCCAGCGCACGCTCGGCACCAGGCGGGCATAGTCGGCCGCCGCCTTCCTCAGGGCGGACTCCTGGTCGGCACGGCCGGCGATCAGCGCGCCGCGGGGCGTGAGCAGCGGATGGTCGGCGAAGCGCGGAGGCGGAGCGCGGTAGAAGCGACCGGAGGCCACCGTGATGGCGCGGATTTCGGAGCTGCCATAGGTCTCCGAATGCAGCGCCGCCGAGCGGCCGGTGGTGTGATAGGCCGCGACATGCTCGCGCTCGAGCACGATCACCCGGGCCGCCGGTGCGAGATGGTAGGCGGCCGAAACGCCGGCGATGCCCGCGCCCACGATGGCGAAGTCGAATTGCTGCATGCGCCTCAGATTGCAAGCC
>VBAF01000041.1 GCA_005884705.1 Alphaproteobacteria bacterium | reverse complement strand
ACCGCGTGGTTCGTGATCCTCGCGGTCTTCGTGCCCTACGCCGTGCACCGTCTCGGCCTGTCAGCGAGCGGCGTCGGCACGACGCTCGCCATGTACGGCGTCGGCATGATCGCGGGCGCGCTCGCCGCCACGCGCATCATGCGCCGGCTGCCGTTCGGCACGGTGGTCGGGCTGGGGCCGGTCACCGGTTTCGTCGCCTCGGCGGTGATCGCGCTGACCACGGTGTTCCCGACGCCACTGCTGGCGGGGCTCGGGTTCTTCCTGCTGGGCGCCGGTCCGATCCTGTGGGTGATCAGCACCACGACGCTTCGCCAGTCGGTGACGCCGTCGCGCCTGCTCGGCCGCGTCTCGGCGATCAACGTCATGGCCTATGGCGCCCGGCCGCTGGGCGCGGGCCTGGGGGCGCTGATCGGCGGTCTGTGGGGCGCCGAGGCCTGCCTCTATCTCGCGGTCGCGGGGTTCGCCATGCAAATGCTGGTCATCCTGCTGTCACAGGCGGTGAGCCTGGTGCATCAGCCCGAGATGGCTTGCGACTAGTCTCTCTTCTATCCCCGCATTCCACAGTCCGGCGACATCCGGGGCGGAGGTGGTGGGAATTCGGGAAGAATCGCCTGAAACGCAGACCAGCCGGTGTTTTCGGCTTCCCACGGCGGTGGGAAGTCGTGGGAGAAATGGGAAGTCCTGTGGATATGCTCTAAGGTGCCGCCAACGGTTCCAGGGAGGCTTGGCATGGCAGGACGGGTGGCTTTGGTGACGGGCGGCACGCGCGGGATCGGCGCCGCGATCTCGAGGATGCTGAAGCTGCGCGGCTACCAGGTGGCGGCCAACTACGCCGGCAACGATGTCGCCGCCTCGGCCTTCAAGGAGGAGACCGGCGTCCCGGTCTACAAGTTCGACGTCTCCGACTTCGACGCTGTGAAGGCGGCCGTCGCCAAGATCGAGCAGGAACTCGGGCCGATCGAGATCGTGGTCAACAACGCCGGCATCACCCGCGATTCGACCATGCGCCGGCTCGATCGCAGCATGTGGCAGGCGGTCATCGACACCAACCTCGGCTCCTGCTTCAACGTCAGCAAGGCGGTGTGGGACGGCATGAATACGCGCGGCTTCGGCCGCATCGTCAATATCGGCTCAATCAACGGCCAGGGCGGCCAGTACGGCCAGGTCAACTACGCCGCCGCCAAGTCGGGCATCCACGGCTTCACCAAGGCGCTCGCCCAGGAGGGCGCGTCGAAGGGCATCACGGTGAACGCCATCGCGCCGGGCTACACCGACACCGACATGGTTTCGGCTGTGCCCGCGCCGGTGCTGGAGAAGATCGTCGCCAAGATCCCGGTCGGCCGGCTCGGCAAGGCCGACGAGATCGCCCGCGGCGTGTTGTTCCTGATCGCCGACGATGCCGGCTTCATCACCGGCTCGACGCTGTCGATCAACGGCGGCCAGCATATGTACTGACCATGTTGCGTCGTGTCTTCGTTGCCGGCGCCAGCGTCGGGTTGTCGGCGGTCACCCGGGCGCAGCCGCGCAAGAAGATCGTCGTCGGCTTCGTGGCCTGGTGGCCCGCCGGCATGGAGAAGGATTACGTGCCGCGCCTGCGCAAGGGCCTGGCGGCCTACGGCTATGTCGAGCCGCAGACCCTGGAGCTGATGGTCACCTTCGCCGGCGGTGATGCCGGAGTGACCTGCGATGCGACCAAGCGCATGGTCATGGCTGGTGTCGACGTCATCGTGGTGACGGCCACACCGGCCGCCACCATCGTCAAGGAGGAGACGCAGACGACGCAGACACCGGTCGTGATGGCGCCAGTCTCCGATCCACTGGCGACCGGGCTGGTCCAGAGCATTGCCCGTCCCGGCGGCAACCTCACCGGCATGTCGATGGCGGGCCCCGACCTCTCGGGCAAGCGCCTGCAGGTGCTGCGCGACATCATGCCGAAGCTCGAGGTGCTGGCTTTCGTCGGCTCCAATCGCGATTCCAACAGCAAGACCTTCGCCGCGAGTCTCGAACGGGCCGCCGCGCAGGCCGGCGTCAAGCTCATCGTCCGCATGGTCGATTCGCCCGAGCAGATCGACGACGCCCTGATGGTCGACCTGAAGCGGGCCGGCGTGCAAGCCCTCAATATCCAGCCGATCTTCGTCGGCCAGCACGTCAAGGTCGTCGAGACGGCGACTCGCGCCGGCCTGCCCACGACCAGCGATTTCCCGCCCTTCGCCGATGCCGGCTCGCTGTTCACCTACGGCCTCGACGGCCGGGTGTGCGCCGAGCGGGCGGCCTACTTCATCGACCGCATCGTCAAGGGCACCAAGCCCGCCGACCTGCCGATCGAGCTGCCGACCCAGTTCACGCTGGTGGTCAACCGCAAGGCCGCGGCGCACTTCGGCCTGACCCTGCCGCAGAGCGTGCTGGCCCAAGCCGACGAGATCATCGAGTAGGAGGCTCATGCCGCGTTTGACCGAATACAAGGACATGAGCCCGCGCGCCAAGGCGGTGGTCGAAGGCATCGCCGCGGGGCGCGGCATCGATCCGGCCGAGATCAACAACGTCTGGAAGGCGCTGGCGCGCCATCCTGGTGTGATGGAGCAGTTCGCGGCCGAGATGAAAGAGGCGTTCGCGCCCGGCAAGCTCGATCCGCTCACCAAGGAGCTGGTTTATCTCGCCGTGTCGATCGCCAATCAGTGCGACTATTGCATCGCCTCGCACGGCACGATGGCGCGCAAGAAGGGCATGACCGACGAGATCCAGGAGGAGTTCATGAAAGTGGTGCTGGCCGCCCAGAAGGGCAACAAGATGGCCGTGGCCTATCGCGTGCCGGTCGATAAAGCGTTCGAGGAAACCTGATCATGGCGCTCGCTTCGACCGTCTGGGATGCCAATCTCTACCTGAAGTTCGCCGACGCCCGCATGCGGCCGGCGCTCGACCTGATGGGCCGGCTCGATCCGGCCAACGCGGCACGTCCCGGCCACGCGATCTACGATCTCGGCTGCGGCGCCGGCAACATCAGCCGCATCCTGGCCGAGCGGTTCCCCGGTGCGCCGGTGGTCGGCATCGATTCCTCCGAGCAGATGCTCGACAAGGCGCGCAGCCAGACCGCGGACAAGCGCGTCAGCTTCGCCAAGGGCGATCTCGCGCATTTCAAGCCCGAGGCGCCGCCCTCGATCCTCTACAGCAACGCCGCCTATCAGTGGCTGCCGGGCCATATCGACATGTTCCCCGGTCTGATGAAGCTGCTGCCGTCCGATGGCCAGCTCGCCATCCAGATGCCGCGCAACCACGAGGCGCCGAGCCACGCGCTGATGCACGAGGCGGCCAAGGCCGGGCCGTGGCGCGATAAGCTCAAGGGCATCGGCGGCATCGCGCGGGTCGAGGAGCCGGCACGCTATTTCGACGTGCTGAAGCCGCTCTCGTCGGCTCTCGAAGTGTGGGAGACGATCTACCAGCAGGTGCTGACCGGCAAGGATCCGGTGGCGCAGTACACGTCGAGCACCGGCCTGCGGCCGTTCCTCGAGGCGCTGGCCGAGCCTGAGCGCACACAGTTCTACGAGACCTATGCCGGGCTGATCGCCAAGGCCTATCCGACGCGGGCCGACGGCATCACGCTCTTCCCCTTCCGCCGCCTGTTCATCGTGGCCCGCCGCGCATGAGGCGGCTGCTCGCGCTCGCCCTGCTGCTGCCGATTGTCGGCGGACAAGGCGGCGCGCGCGCGGAACCGCAACAGATGGTTGCCGCCGCCCATCCGCTGGCGGTCGAGGCAGGCCTCGACGTGCTGCGCCGCGGCGGCTCGGCGGTCGATGCGGCGGTCGCGGTGCAGATGATGCTGGGCGTGGTCGAGCCGCATTCCTCCGGGATCGGCGGCGGCGGCTTCCTGCTCTACTACGACGCCGGCACGCGCGGCATCGCGGTCTATGACGGCCGCGAGGCGGCGCCTGCCGGTGCCACGCCGACCATGTTCCTGCACGACGGCCGGCCGCTGCCGTTCCTCGACGCGGTCGCGTCCGGACTCTCCGTCGGAGTGCCGGGCGCTGTCGCGCTGCTGGAGATGGCGCACAGGGAGCACGGCAAGCTGCCGTGGGCCGATCTCTTCACCTCGTCGATCGGCGTTGCGCGCAAGGGCTTTCCCGTCTCGCCGCGGCTCGCCTTCTGGCTCGAGACGATCAAGCGCCTAGGCAGCGAGCCCGCCGCGCGCACGATCTACTTCAACGAGGACGGCAGCCCGAAGAAAACCGGCGAACGGATCGCCAATCCCGCGCTCGCCGGCACGATGGAACGCA
>VBAF01000040.1 GCA_005884705.1 Alphaproteobacteria bacterium | reverse complement strand
CCCGCGGGACGCAACAAGAAGCCGGGAGTCGAGATCACCTACCGGCTCGATGACGGCACGACCGCCAAGCGCGTCGCCCTGATGGGCACCGACAGCCTCGGCCGCGACGTCTACAGCCGGGTGCTCTACGGCACGCGCGTGTCGCTGGCGGTCGGCGTCAGCGTCTCGATCTGCGCCATCGCCGTCGGCATGGTGATCGGGCTGGTGTCGGGCTACGTGCGCTGGGCCGACGGCATCATCATGCGCATCATGGACGGGTTGATGGCCATACCGGGCATATTGCTCGCGATCGCGCTGGTCTCGATCTGGCGCGCCGGCCTGATCACCGTGATCTTCGCCATCGTCGTGCCCGACGTGCCGCGCGTCGTGCGGCTGGTCCGCTCGATCGTGCTGACGGTGCGCGAGGAGCCCTATGTCGAGGGCGCGATCTCGGTCGGCACGCCGACCTGGACGCTGATGTTCCGCCACATCCTGCCCAACACCATCGCGCCCTTGATCGTGCAGGCGACCTTCATCGCCGCCGCCGCGATCCTCGCCGAGGCCGCGCTCAGCTTCCTCGGCATCGGCATCCCGCCGGAGATCCCGAGCTGGGGCAACATCATGGCCGAGGGCCGCACGCTGTTCCGGGTGTTTCCGCACAACATCCTCTATCCCGGCATCTTCCTGGCGCTGACGGTGCTGGCGATCAACATCATGGGCGACGGTCTGCGCGACACCCTCGATCCGAAGATGAGTAAGAAGGTTTAGCGTTCAAATGGCTGACAAGAAGCCGGTTCTCGAAGTCCGCAACCTCACTGTGGCGCTGCCGACGGGTGCCGACCGAATCCACGCCGTCGAAAAAGTGAGCTTCACCGTCAGCCCCGGCGAGATCGTCTGCCTGGTCGGAGAATCGGGCTCGGGCAAGTCGGTGATCGCCTTCACGATCATGGGGTTGCTGGCCAAGGCGCTGAAGCCGACCGGCGGCGAGATCCTGCTCGAGGGCGAGAACGTGCTCGCCGCGAGCGAGGAGCGGCTGCGCGAACTGCGCTGCACCCGCATGTCGATGATCTTCCAGGAGCCGATGACCGCGCTCAATCCGGTCATGACCTGCGGCGAGCAGGTCGACGAGGTGCTGCGCACCCACACCAAGCTCGACCCGGCGGCGCGGCGCACCAAGATCCTCGGCATCCTCACCCGTGTGAAGCTGCCCGAACCGGAGCGCATCTACGCCTCCTATCCCCACCAGCTCTCGGGCGGCCAGCGTCAGCGCATCATGATCGCCATGGCGCTGGTGCTCGATCCGGTGCTGCTGATCGCCGACGAGCCGACGACGGCGCTCGACGTCACCACCCAGGCCGAGATCCTGAAGCTGATCGCCGAGCTGCAGGAGACCGAAGGCACCGGCGTGCTGTTCATCACCCACGATTTCGGCGTGGTCGCCGAGATCGCCCACAAGGTCGCCGTGCTGCGCTGGGGCGAGCTGGTCGAGATGGGACCGACCGAGCAGATCCTGTCGCGGCCGCAGGCCGGCTACACCAAGATGCTGATCTCCTCGGTGCCGTCGATCCATCCGACGCATCGCGGCGTGCGGCTCGACCAGGCGACCGTGCTGCGCACCGAGAAGCTCGGCAAGACCTACAGCGGAAGGTCGTTCTTCCAGAAAGCGCGAGTGGTCAAGGCCGCGGTCGACGTCGACCTCGACATCCGCAGGGGCGAGACGCTCGGCATCGTCGGCGAATCGGGCTCGGGCAAGTCGACGGTGGCGCGCTGCATCGCCCGCCTGATCGATCCGACCGAGGGCAAGGTCTATCTCGGCGACACCGAGATCGCGACCATCTCCGCCTCCCGCCTGCGGCCGCACCGGCGCAAGGTGCAGATCGTCTTCCAGGATCCCTATCGCTCGATGAACCCGCGCATCACGATCGGCGAATCGATCATCGAAGGGCCGATGAACTTCGGCCTCGGCCGCGCCGACGCGCTGGTGCGCGCCCGGAAACTGATGGAGACGGTGCGGCTCGATCCCAATTCGCTCGACCGCTACCCGCACCAGTTCTCGGGCGGCCAGCGCCAGCGCATCTGCATCGCCCGGGCGCTCGCCATGGAGCCCGAGCTGCTGATCGCCGACGAGGCGGTGTCGGCGCTCGACGTCTCGGTGCAGAAGCAGGTGCTCGAGCTGCTCGACGAGATCCGCCAGCGGCTCAACCTCGCGGTGCTGTTCATCACCCACGACCTTAGGGTCGCCGCCCAGATCTGCGACTACGTCGCGGTGATGAGCCAGGGCCGGGTCGTCGAGTACGGCTCGGCCGAGCAGGTGTTCGGCTCGCCCAAGCACGACTACACCAAGGCGCTGTTTGCGGCCGCACCCGGCCGGAACTGGGAATTCGGCAAGTTCGCCGCGGCGTGACGCGGTAGGCGGAAGCGCGTAAGCTTCATCGTACAAAGAAAGCTTCAGGAGGCCGACGCCGCGCCTCCCCCTGACCGGCGCCGGGTGAAACGGCGAAACCGTGTCAGGGAGGCAGCCATGCCCGAGAGCGTCTACAAAGTGGTCGAACTGGTCGGCACCAGCACCGAATCCTGGGAGAAGGCCGCCAAGGCGGCAGTCGAGCGCGCCGCCAAGTCGCTGCGCGATCTGCGCGTCGCCGAGGTCGTCGAGCAGGACATCGTCATCGAAAAGGGCAAGGTCACGTCCTACCGGACCAAGGTGAAGCTCTCCTTCAAGTACGAGGGTGGCGGCTGATCAGGAATAGCGCTGCCGAACCTTCTTCTCGACCCAGCCGGCGCCGAGGAACGCCGCGGCGGAGATGACCGTGGCGACCAGCGAGGCGCCGAACGCCTGCTCGGTCTGGAAGTCCGACTTGGTCTTGGCGAACAGGTAGCCGAGCCCGGTCGTGCCCATCAGGAACTCCGCCACCATGGCGGCGAGGATGGCGTGCGCGCTCGCGAGCTTTCCTCCCGGTTTCCCGCCTTACTTTATCGCGGCGTGCAAGGCGCGGGCCAGCGGGAGTAAGCTCTCGCCATGACCGGATTCCTCGAGGACGCTTCGTTCAACCAGTCGCCGCCGTTCGGTGACGTCGACCTGTTCAGCACCGACAAGCCGCTCAGCGACGCGGCGGCGCGCTGCGGGCTCGACCTGAAGGCGCTGGCCGCCTGCGGCAAGGACTACGGCTCGGCCGAGACGCTCGATCTCGGTCGCGTAGCGAACGAGAACCCACCCAAGCTCAAGACGATGGACGGGCGGGGCAACCGCACGGACTTCGTCGAGTTCCATCCCGCCTATCACGCGCTCATGCAAAAGAGCATCGGCTGGGGCATCCATAGCGGCGCCCATGACGGCAGCGAGCCCACGGCGCCGCTCACCAGCCGCGCGGTGCGGCTCTATCTCGCGACGCAGGCCGAGAGCGGCCATCTCTGCTCGATAACCATGACGCACGCCTGCATCGGCGCGCTCAAGTCCGAGCCCGAACTGCTGAAGAAGTGGCAGGCCAAGATCGTGTCGCGCGATTACGACCGGCGACCGCTGCCCTGGTGGAAGAAGAAAGGCGTAACCCTCGGCATGGGTATGACCGAGCGCCAGGGCGGTACCGATGTGCGCGCCAACATCACCGAAGCGGTACCGATCTCTTCCGGGAAGGAGGGCGACCATGTCGAGATCAGCGGCCACAAATGGTTCATGTCGGCGCCGATGTGCGATGCCTTCCTCGTGCTCGCCCAGGCGCAGAATGGCGAAAAGGGCGGTGGCCTCACTTGCTATCTGATGCCGCGTTATCGGCCGGACGGCAGCCAGAACGCGATCCGCTTCCAGCGCCTGAAGGACAAGCTCGGCAACAAGTCCAACGCCTCGTCCGAGGTCGAATTCCACGGCGCCTATGCCGAGCGGGTCGGCGCCGAGGGCCAGGGCGTGCGCACCATCATCGAGATGGTGAACCTGACGCGCCTCGACTGCGCCATCGCCTCGGCCGGCCAGATGCGCTTTGGCTTGAGCCAGGCACTGAACCACATCCGCAACCGCTCGGTCTTCCAGAGGCGGCTGGCCGACCAGCCGTCGATGCGCGCCGTCGTCGCCGACTTGGCGCTCGAGCTCGAGGCGCAGGTGGCGCTGGTCTTCCGCCTCGCCCACGCGGTCGACAAGGGCGACACGGCCTACAGCCGCCTGCTGACGCCCGCGATCAAGTACCTGATCTGCAAGAGCACGCCGGCGGTGGTCTACGAATCGCTCGAGTGCCTGGGCGGCAACGGCTACACCGAGGACCTGCCGATGGCGCGGCTCTACCGCGAGGCGCCGCTCAACGCGATCTGGGAAGGCTCGGGCAACGTCATGGCGCTCGACGTGCTGCGCGCCGCCGGCCGCGCGCCGGACGCGACGATGGAGACGGTCGGCGCGCTGGTCCATACCGCCAGCCAAGCCTTCGACGTGCGGCCGCTGGCGGTGGCGCTCGAGAAGACGCTCAAGTCACCCGA
>VBAF01000039.1 GCA_005884705.1 Alphaproteobacteria bacterium | reverse complement strand
CAGAGCACGCCACCCACCTGCACGGTGGCGCCCTCAGCCACGGCCAGATCGGCGACCGTGCCGGCCGAGGTCGCCGGCACTTCGACGGTAACCTTGTCGGTCTCGAGCTCGCACAGGGGCTGGTCGACCGCGACGGTGTCGCCCGCCTTGACCAGCCACTTGGAGACAGTCGCCTCGGTGACCGATTCGCCCAGTGCCGGAACCTTGATCTCGACGGCCATTCCTCTCTCCTCAGCCGAGCGTCAGCGCACGGTCGACCAGGTCGGCCTGCTCTTTGAGATGAGTGCGCGCCGAACCGGTGGCGGGCGACGCCGACTCGGCCCGGCCGATATAGACCGGGCGCTTGGCGCGCACGTCGATGGTGGCGAGCGAGCGCTCGATGCGGCGGTCGACGAACTGCCAGGCGCCCATGTTCTCCGGCTCCTCCTGGCACCACACCACCTCGGCATGCGGATAGGCCGCGAGACGCTGGCCGAGCCGCGAGATCGGGAACGGATAGAGCTGCTCGATGCGCAGGATCGCGATGTCGTCGATCCGGCGCTTGCGCCGCTCGGCGACGAGGTCGAAGTAGACCTTGCCGCTGCACAGTAGAACCCGCCTCACCTTGTCGCCGGCGGCGATCTCGTCGGTCTCGGCCAGGATGCGATGGAACGACGAGTCGGGCCCGAAATCCTCGAGGGTCGAGACGGCCTCCTTGTGGCGCAACAGCGACTTGGGCGTCATCACCACCAGCGGCTTGCGGAAGGTCCGGCGCACCTGGCGGCGCAGCGCGTGGAAGTAGTTGGCGGGCGTGGTCGGCACGACCACCTGCCAGTTGTCCTCGGCCGAGAGCTGCAGGTAGCGCTCGAGGCGGGCCGAGCTGTGCTCGGGGCCTTGGCCCTCGTAGCCGTGCGGCAGCAGCAGCACGAGGCCGTTCATGCGCAGCCACTTGCTCTCGCCGGAGCAGATGAATTGGTCGATGATGACCTGTGCGCCGTTGGCGAA
Organism: Alphaproteobacteria bacterium; assembly: GCA_005884705.1. Lineage (GTDB taxonomy): Bacteria > Pseudomonadota > Alphaproteobacteria > Reyranellales > Reyranellaceae > Reyranella. The sequence continues at coordinate 3,164 of VBAF01000039.1, read as the reverse complement.
GTCGCCGAACTGCGCCTCCCACATCACCAGCGCGTTGGGCTCGGCCGAGGAGTAGCCGTACTCGAAGCCCAACACCGCCGCCTCGTTGAGCGGGCTGTCGACCACCTCGAAGTGGGCCTGGCCCTCGGCGACGTGGTTCAGCGGGATGTATTGCTTCTCGCTGCTCTGGTCGACCAGCACCGAATGGCGCTGCGAGAAGGTGCCGCGGCCGGAGTCCTGGCCGCTCAGCCGCACTGGCGTGCCTTCGGCGAGCAGCGTGCCGAACGCCAGCGCCTCGCCGGTCGCCCAATCGATGTCGCGGCCGGTGTCGATCGCCTTGCGCTTCTCCTGCAGCAGGCGCACGAGCTTACGGTTGAGGTCGAAGTCCTTGGGCGGCTCGCTGAGCGCATGGCCGATCGCGACCAGCTTCGCTGTCTCCAGGCCGGTGGTGCCCTTGCGGTCCTCCTCACCCGGCGCGACGGTCAGGCCCGACCACTTGCCCTCCAGCCAGTCGGCCTTGTTGGGCTTGTAGTTCGCGGCGGCCTCGAGCGCCTTGTCGAGGTTGGCGCGCAGCTCCGCATCCATCGCGGCCACGTCGACCGCGCTCACCACGTGCTCGGCCTCGAGCTGCACGGCGTAGACTTCCTTCACCGTCTTGTGGCCGCCGATCTGCTTGTACATCAGCGGCTGGGTGAACATCGGCTCGTCCGACTCGTTGTGCCCGTAGCGGCGATAGCAGAACATGTCGACGACGATGTCGCGCTTGAAGTGCTGGCGGTATTCCGTCGCGATGCGGGCGCAGTGCACCACCGCCTCCGGATCGTCGCCGTTCACGTGCAGGATCGGCGCCTGCACGATCTTGGCGATCTCGGTGCAGTAGGGGCCCGAGCGCGAGAAGGTCGGCAGCGTCGTGAAGCCGATCTGATTGTTGACCACCCAGTGGATGGTGCCGCCGATGCGGTAGCCGGCGAGGTCGGAGAGATCGAGGCTCTCGGCCACCAGGCCCTGGCCCGCGAAGGCCGCGTCGCCGTGCATCAGGATCGCCATCACCTGGCTGCGATCGTCGTCGCCGCGCTGGTCCTGCTTGGCGCGCGCCTTGCCGAGCACCACGGGATTGACCGCCTCGAGGTGCGAGGGGTTGGGCGCCAGCGACAGATGGATGGTGTTGCCGTCGAACTCGCGATCGGCCGAGGCGCCGAGATGGTACTTCACGTCGCCCGAGCCGCGCATCTCCTCGGGCTGCGAGGAGCGGCCCTGGAACTCGGAGAACAGCGCCGTGTAGCTCTTCTGCAGCACGTGCACGAGGGTGTTGAGGCGGCCGCGATGGGGCATGCCGATCACGACTTCCTTGACGCCGAGCTGGCCGCCGCGCTTGAGGATCTGCTCGATCCCGGGGATCAGCGATTCGCTGCCGTCGAGGCCGAACCGCTTGGTGCCGACGAACTTCAGCCCGAGATACTTCTCCAGCCCCTCCGCCTCGACCACCCGCTGCATGATCATGCGGCGGCCTTCGAGCGTGAAGTCGGTGCGGTTCTCGATGTGCTCGATGCGCTCCTGGATCCACGCCTTCTGGTCGGGATCGGCGATGTGCATGTACTCGACGCCGATCTTGCCACAGTAGGTCTTGCGCAGCCGCTCCATGATCTGGCGCAAGGTCGCGGCATCGCCGAGGCCGAGCGTGCCGAAGATCAGGATCGGGCGGTCCCAGTCGGCCTCGGTGAAGCCGTAGGTCTTGGGATCGAGCTCGGGATGCGGCGCCTGGCGCATCAGGTGCAGCGGATCGAGATCGGCCTCGAGATGGCCGCGGATGCGGTACGAGCGGATCAGCAGGAAGGCGCGCGAGGTGTCGTAGGCAGCAGCGCGGATCGCCTCCTCGCCCCTGCCCTCTATGAGATCGCCTGCGAGCGGCATCGCACCGCCGTTGGCCTTGACGTTGCGGTTGGCCGCCGCGCGCGGCATCTCGGTGTCGGGCACGTCGATGACGCGCGCCTTGTTGGGCGCCCACGAGGCGCCGCGCACTTCGGCCAGCACGTCGCCGCGCTCCTCGGCGAGCGCCCCGAAGAACGTGCGCCAGTCGGCATCGACCTTGTTCGGATCCTCGAGGAAGCGCGCGTAGAGCTCCTCGATGAACGGCGCATTGGCGCCAAACAGGAACGACGTTTGCTCTGCCTGCATAGCCTTCGTGCTCCTCATTGGACCGCGGACCTCCAGGTCCGCCTCATGAGCGGACCTGGAGGTCCGCGGTCCAAAGAAATCAGCCCTTCATTGCCTTGAGCATTTCCTCGCCCAATGCGGCGGGCGAATCGGCAACCTTGATGCCTGCGGAACGCAGGGCTTCGACCTTGTATTCGGCAGTGTCGTGGCCACCCGAGATCACCGCGCCGGCATGGCCCATGCGGCGGCCGGGCGGTGCGGTGCGGCCGGCGATGAAGCCGACCACCGGCTTCTTCGTCCTCGACGCCTTGATGTATTCGGCCGCCTTGACCTCGGCGTCGCCGCCGATCTCGCCGATCATGACGATGCCCTGGGTCTCCGGATCGGCCACGAACATCTCCAGGCACTCGACGAAGTTGGTGCCGTTCACCGGATCGCCGCCGATGCCGATGCAGGTGGTCTGGCCCAGTCCGACCGCCGTGGTCTGCGCCACCGCCTCGTAGGTCAGCGTGCCCGAGCGCGAGATGATGCCGATCTTGCCGCGCTTGTGGATGTGGCCCGGCATGATGCCGATCTTGCACTCGTCGGCCGTGATGACGCCCGGGCAGTTGGGCCCGATCAGGCGCGACTTCGCGCCGCTGAGCGCGCGCTTCACGCGGACCATGTCGAGCACCGGAATGCCCTCGGTGATGCAGACGACCAGCGGCATCTCGGCGTCGATCGCCTCGAGGATCGAATCGGCGGCATAGGGCGCCGGCACGTAGATCACGGTCGCGGTCGCCCCGGTCTTGGCGACGGCCTCGGCCACGGTGTCGAACACCGGCAGGTCGAGATGGGTGGTGCCGCCCTTCCCCGGCGTCACGCCGCCCACCATCTTGGTGCCGTAGGCGATCGCCTGCTCGGAATGGAAGGTGCCCTGCGCGCCGGTGAAGCCCTGGCAGATGACCTTGGTGTTCTTGTCGACCAGCACGGCCATCAGTTGTTCTCCTTGACGGCCTTGACGATCTTTTCGGCGGCGTCGGCGAGGTTCT
>VBAF01000132.1 GCA_005884705.1 Alphaproteobacteria bacterium | reverse complement strand
CCCAAAATCAAGGGCCGGATCGAAGAGTTGGGCGGCACGGTGACCGGGGGCTCGCCGGCGGAATTCGGGACGATCATCTCGGAGGCCACCGAAAAGTGGGCGAAGGTGATAAAGTTCGCGGGCATCAAGGCGGAATAGGCCCGGCCGCCACTGGATTCCATTTTTGTCCGTTTCGCGAGCGCGTCCAAAGGTGCAACAGCGCGCGGTTGTGAGGCCGGTCGGCCATGCTGAGGGCACTCGCCGTCCTGCTCACCTGCCAGCTGGTCGGTGAAGCGATCACACGCAGCCTCGAGTTGCCGCTGCCGGGACCCGTTCTCGGCCTCCTGATCATGGTGGCGATCCTGTTCGCGGCCGAGCGCTGGCGCCTGGTCGATTCGGCGACGATCGACGAGACGTCGCTCGGCAAGGTTTCCAACGGCTTGATCGCCACCCTCGGCATCCTGTTCGTGCCGGCCGGCGTCGGTGTCATCCAGGAGCTCGACCTGATCGGCAAATACGGCGCACCTCTTGCCGCGGCCCTGCTCGTCTCGACCGTCCTCACGCTGGTCGTCACCGTCTGAGTGTTTGTCGGCGTCTCCCGCTTGACCGAACGCAAGGACTAGCGCGTGGAGACGCCCTTCGCCCTCTGGGTTTACCTGTCGGCCACGCCGCTGCTGTGGCTCGCGCTGACGGTCGTGGTCTGGGTCTTCGCCGACTGGCTGGCGCAACGGGCGGGGCGCAATCCGCTGGTCAATCCAGTGATGATCGCCATCGTCGCGATCGCGCTGATCCTCGTCGCCACCGGCACGCCTTATCGCACCTACTTCAACGGCGCGCAGTTCGTCTATTTCCTGCTCGGGCCCGCGACGGTGGCGATCGCCCTGCCGCTCTACAAGAACTGGCCAACGGTGCGACGCAAAGCGCTGCCAATGCTCGCCGCCCTGGTTGCGGGTGCCACGACGGCGATCGTTTCCGCCGTCGCGGTGGCGGCGGCATGGGACGTGCCGCGCACCGTCCTGATTTCCCTCGCGCCCAAGTCGGTCACGGCGGCAGTGGCGATGAGCATTTCCGATCATCTGGGAGGCATCCCCGCCCTGACGGCGGTGCTGGTCGCCATCACCGGCGTGCTGGGCGCGGTCATCGTCACCCCCGTCATGAACGCCACGGGAGTGCGCGATTATGCGGCGCGCCGCTTCGCGGTCGGCGTCGCCGCCCACGGCATCGGCGCCGCACGCGCCTTCTCCGTCGACCCGGTCGCCGGGACGATGGCCGGCATCGTGATGGGCCTCAACGCGGTGTTTTCGTCACTGCTCGTTCCGGTGTTCGTGCGCCTGTTCATGGCCGGTGGCTGAGGGAGCTTCCCCGCGATGCTATGGTTCGCTCCGCCGTCGATGCACAGGAAAGGCCGATCATGAGTTCCGCAACCCTTGCCGCCCGCCGCGACCGCGCCCTGGGGGCCGGCGCGCCCCTGTTCTACAACGCGCCCCTGCACATCGTGCGGGGCGAGGGCGTCTACCTGTTCGATGCCGAGGGCCGCCGCTACGTCGACATGTACAACAACGTGCCCTGTGTCGGTCACGCCGACCCCACTGTCGTCGAGGCGATGGCCCGCCAGCAGGGCACGCTCAACGTCCACAGCCGCTACCTGCACGAAGGCATCGTGGCCTTCGCCGAGCGCCTGGCGGGCCTGCATGGGCCGGCGATCGAGAACGTCGTGTTCAGCTGCTCGGGCACGGAAGCCAACGAGGTCGCGCTGCGCATGGCGCGGCTGGCGACCGGCAAGAGCGGCATCGTCTGCACCAACGCGACCTATCACGGCAACAGCGAGGCGGTCGCGAAGTTGAACCGCATCGGCGACATCAGCAACGCCACCGGCACCGTGCGCGCCATCCCCTTCCCCGAGATGCTGCGCCCGCTGGTGCCCGGCGCCAGCGAGGCCGAGCTCTGCAAGGCCTATCTCGATCGCCTGCGCGGGGCGATCCGCAGCCTCGAGGACGACGGCGCAGGCTTCGCCGGGCTGATCGTGTGCTCGATTTTCGCCAACGAGGGCCTGCCCGACGTGCCGCGCGGGTTCATGCCGCGCGCCGCCGAGATCGTGCGCGCCGCCGGCGGCCTGGTGATCGCCGACGAGGTCCAGTCCGGCTATTGCCGCACCGGCCGCTGGTGGGGCTACGACGTCACCGGCTTCACGCCCGACATCGTCGTCACCGGCAAGCCGATGGGCAACGGCCTGCCGCTGGCGGCGACCGCCGCGAGCCGCCCGCTGGTCGAGGGCTTCCGCGCCGCGACGCGCTATTTCAACACCTTCGCCTCGAGCCCGCTGCAGGCGGCGGTCGGCATGGCGGTGATCGACGTCATCGAGCGCGACGGTCTCGCCGAGAACGTCGCCGCAGTGGGGGCGTTCCTGAAGGCGGCGCTCCGCGAGCGCAAGGCGCGCTTCGCCTCGATCGCCGACGTGCGCGGCCACGGGCTTTTCGTCGGCGTCGAAATCACCAAGGCGGACGCCGCGCGGACGCCCGATCAGGACCGGGCGGTCGAGGTCATCAATCGCCTCAAGGACAGGGGCTTCCTGACGAGCAATGCCGGCGCCTTCCGGAACGTGGTGAAGATCCGGCCGCCGCTGGTATTCGCGCGGCGCCATGCCGAGGAGTTCCTCGTCGCCTTCGACGCCACGATGGCCGAGCTTGATGGATAGGGAGGCGATCGGCCGGACTTTCACGCCGGCCGCTCGCGCCGCCCTGGAGGCCTTCCCGATCGATGCCGTCGATCTCGCGCTGGTATCGCTCGCCGAGAACGTGACGTTCAAGGCGACCGACCGGCGCGACGGCAGCGCCTACGTTCTGCGCCTGCATCGGCCGGGCTATCACACGCTCGACGAGCTGATTTCCGAGCGCGCCTGGATCCGGGCCCTGGCCGACGCCGGCGTCGATGTCCCGAGCCCGGTGTCCGCGCGCGATGGCCGCGACTATGTCCCGGTGATCATTCCGGCCACCGGCGAGCAGCGCTTCGCCGGCCTGGTGCGTTGGACCGAAGGCCGCCTGCTCTCCGAGGTCCTGGCCGAAACCGGCGACCACGGAACGATCAAGAACTACTTCGCCCAACTCGGCGCCCTCGCCGCCGCGATGCACAACCAGGCCAGCGGCTGGCGACCGCCGCCTGGATTCAAGCGCCGCACGATCGACAGCGACGGGCTGATGGGCGAGGCGCCCCTCTGGGGCCCGTTCTGGGAACATCGGTCGCTATCGGCCGCCGAGCGCGGCCTTCTTCTCGAAGCCCGGGGCTGGATGCACGAGAGGCTTATGCGGCTCAGTCGGGCGCCGTCCGTCTACAGCCTGATTCATGCCGACATGCATCCCGGCAACATCCTGGTCGACGGCGGCCGGCTGACGGTCATCGACTTCGACGATGCCGGTTTCGGCTGGCACCAGTACGACATCGCCGTCGTGCTCTCCTATTGGCAGAGCAAGCCGAACGCGGCGGAGATCGAGCGCGCCTTCCTCGGCGGCTACAGCGCCGTCCGGCCGGTGCCCGACGAGGCCTTGGCGTCGATCCCGATGTTTCGGCTGATCCGCGGGATGGCCGCGATCGGCTGGCTCCACCAGCGACCCGAGCTCAAGACCCCCGCCGGCTTCGAAGAGCGCAAGGCCTGGGTGCTCGAGCAATGCGCCGCGCTTCGTCAGGCATGAAGGTGACAGGCCACGGCGCGGCCGTCGGCCATCTCCTTCATCGGCGGATCGACCGACTTGCAGACCTCCATCGCCTGGGGGCAACGCGTGTGGAAGCGGCAGCCGGGCGGCGGGCGGAGCGCGCTCGGGATCTCGCCCATGATGATCTGCTGGCCGCGTTGCGCCTCGATCTCCGGATCGGCGATCGGCACCGCCGCGAGCAGCGCCTGCGTATAGGGATGCAGCGGGTCCTTGTAGAGCTGGTCGCGCGTCGCGACCTCGACGATGCGACCCAAGTACATCACGGCGATGCGGTCGCTGATGTGGCGCACCACGGAGAGGTCGTGGGCGATGAAAATGTAGGTGAGGCCAAGCCGCTCCTGCAGCTCCATGAACAGGTTCACGACCTGCGCCTGGATCGAGACGTCGAGCGCCGATACCGGCTCGTCGCAGATCAGCAAGGTCGGCTCGAGCGCCAGCGCGCGGGCGATGCCGATCCGCTGGCGCTGGCCGCCGGAGAATTCGTGCGGGTAGCGCTCGGCCATGTCGGGCAGCAGGCCGACCATCTTCAGCAGCCCGGCGACGCGGGCGCGGTACTTGTCCTTGTCCGACGCGTGGCCGTGCACCACCAGCGGCTCGCCGACAATGTCGGCCACCTTCATGCGCGGGTTCAGCGAGCCGTAGGGGTCCTGGTAGACCATCTGCATCTTGGCGCGGATCGGCCGCATGCGGGCGCGGTCGTAGCCCGAGATGTCCTCGCCCTCGAACTCGACCTTG
>VBAF01000131.1 GCA_005884705.1 Alphaproteobacteria bacterium | reverse complement strand
CGTTGCCGCGCAGCCTGCCAAGGAACTTCATCATGCGCGTTGCCGTACGGCGCGGAAGCCGACCAGCCGGCCGGCGCTCTCGTCCCACAGCGTGAGCCAGGGGGCGGCCAGCGCGCGGCCGAGGCCGAGCGGCGGCGTCGCGCGCAGCGGCTGCAGGGCGGCGTGCGCGGCGCGCAGGCGGTAGCTCGGCACGCGGGGATCGAGGTGGTGGACGTGATGGAAGCCGATGTTGCCGGTCAGCCAGTGCAGCGGCCGCGGCAGGCGCAGCCACGACGAGCCCTCGAGCGCGGCATCGACGAAGCGCCATTCGCTGCGCGCCGTCCAGTGCGCCGCGTCGAAGCGGTGCTGCACCGAGAACAGCCAGACGCCGAGTACCGACGACACCGCCAGTACGGGCAGATGGATCAGCAGCACCTCTCGCCAGCCGAGCAGCAGGACAAGCGTGGCGAACAGCGCGAGCAGCGCGAGGTTGGTGAGATGGACCGAGCGCCGCTCGCTGCGCCAGGCGCGCGGCGTGTCGAACGGCACGCGGTAGAGCAGCACGAACACCAAGGGCGGCAGCAGCAGGTTGGCGACCAGCGGATGGCGGGGCAGGCGGTAGAGCAGGCGGCGGAACGGCGACAGCGCGAGATAGTCCCGCACGGTAAGGCAGGCCGAGTAGATATCGGCGCCGCCGCCGGTGCGATCGAGGTTGTTCCAGTTGCCGTGATGCTGGCCGTGCTGGCGCGCCCAGTTGGCGAACGGCGTGAGCGTGACCACGCTGCACAGCCGGCCGACCATCACATTGGCGCGCCGCGAGGCGAAGAACGAGCCGTGGCCGCAATCGTGCTGGACGATGAAGACCCGCAGCAGCAGCGCGCCGGTCGGCAGCGCCATCGCCAGGCTGAGCCACGGCGAAATCGGGTACAGGAGGTACATCGCCGCGCAGCCGGCGAGGAAGGGGCCGAACGAGGTGGCGAGCTGGAGCAGCGCGGCCTCGCGGCACGGCTGCGCGAAGCCGGCGACGGTGCGGCGAATCTCCATGTCCGACGAAGTCATCCCCCAATGTGGGGATTGCGCCGCGTACTTGCAAATCCATGGGTCGCGGCGCATATAGGCGCGGTCGATAGACGGATAGATTGATTTGGCCGCCCAGCGTTTTTGTCGACGCGGCCTCCCGACTCCATCCTGAACTCCAATGCGCTTTCGACAATCGGCGTGCCGCACGTGCGGGCGCCGGTCAGCATCTCTACGTTCGTGAAAGGTATTCCCATGACTACGGGAACCGTCAAATGGTTCAATGCCACCAAGGGCTTCGGCTTCATCCAGCCCGACAATGGCGGCAAGGACGCTTTCGTCCATATCAGCGCGGTCGAGCGGGCCGGGCTGAGCGGGCTCAATGAGGGCCAGAAGCTTGAGTTCGAGCTGGTCACCGACCGGCGCAACGGCAAGCAGTCCGCCGAGAACCTGAAGGCTGTCGGCTGATCCGACGGCTCGACCCGTCCTGCAGCGCAGGGCGGGTCACTCCGGCTCGATGCCGGCGATTTTCATCATGTTTCGATAGAGCTCGATCTCGGCGACCTGGACCTGCCGCATTTCTTCCGGCGCGCAGGGCGCGATCTCCGACCCGCCGGCCGCCTGACGCTCGACATAATCGGGATTGCTGATCGTCTTGACGATCGCATCGCGCAGCCTGGCGAAGACCGGCTGCGGCACCCCCTTCGGAAACAGCACGCCCGTCCACGTCATCAACTCGAAGTCGGTAATGCCCTGCTCGATCAATGTCGGGATCTCCGGCGTGAGCTTGTAGCGCGTGCGATGGCCGACGCCGAGGCAGCGCACCGTGCCCGCCTTGACCTGCGGCAGGCCGGTCACCGGATCGGTGAAGCACATCTGCACGTGGCCGCTCATCGTGTCCTGCAGCGCGAGCGGCGTGCTCTTGTACGGCACGTGCACGATGTCGATGCCGGCCTTGGCCTTGAGCAGCTCGCCCGAGATGCGCGTCGAGGAGCTGCCCGAGCCGAAGTTGATCTTGCCCGGCTGACGCTTGCACAGGGCGACGAACTCCGTCGCAGTCTGCGCCTCGATCCTCGGATTGATCATCAGGAAGACCGGCGCCTTGCCGATGATGGTGACCGGATCGAAGTCTTTCAGCGGGTCGTAGGGCAGCGACTTCATCAGCGCGACGTTGGAGGCCGCCGCGGTGTTGGAGCAGACGAAGATGGTCTGGCCGTCGGGCTTGCTCTTGGCCGCGAGGTCGGCGGCGATCGCGCCGTTGGCGCCCGGCTTGTTGTCGACCACGACGGTGGCGCCGAGGTAGCGGGTGAGCCCGTCGCCGACGGCGCGCGCCGACTGGTCGGTCGCCGAGCCCGGCCCGAACGGCACCACGATGCGGATCGGCCCGTTGGGGAAGCTGTCGGCGCGGGCGATCGCAGGGGCGGCGAGCGCGCCGGTCGCCGCCATTAGAAAACGTCGGGTGATCATGATCGCAATTGTCGCCGGTAGCGGTGCGCGATTCCAGCCGCTAGTGTGGCGCAGTTTCGTGAGAGGAAAGAGCAAGCCGATGAGCGTGCGTGCGGGACGTGAGTTCCTGGCGATTCCCGGCCCGACGACGGTGCCGGACGAAGTGCTGCGGGCGATGCATCGGCCCGCCGTCGACATCTATGCCGGCCCGCTGCTGGCGCTGACCGACAGCCTGCTGAAGGACGTCGCGCGCGTCTTCAACACCAAGGGCCGCGCCTACATCTACATCGCCAACGGCCACGGCGCCTGGGAAGCTTCGCTCACCAACGTGCTCTCCAAGGGCGACAAGATCCTCGTCCTCGAGTCCGGCCGATTCGCCATTGGCTGGGGCGAGAGCGCGCGCCGCATGGGCGCCGAGGTCGAGATCCTGAAGGGCGACATGCGCCGCGCGGTGCGGCCGGCCGAGCTCGAGGCGCGGCTCAAGCAGGACAAGGGCGGGACCATCAAGGCGATCCTGGTGGCGCAGATCGACACCGCCTCCGGCGTGGTCAACGACATCGAGGCGATCGGCCAGGCGATCCGCGCCGCCGGCCACGAGGCGCTGCTGATGGTCGACGCCGTGGCGTCGCTCGGCTGCATGCCGTTCGAGATGGACAAATGGGGCGTCGACGTCGCGATGTCGGGCTCGCAGAAGGGCATGATGACGCCGCCGGGCCTCGGCTTCGTCGCCGCCAACGACCGCGCGCGCGAGGTTCACAAAAAGGCCGGCCTGCGCACGCCGTACTGGGACTGGACCGACCGCGAGGGCGATCTGCACTACCAGAAATACGCCGGCACGCCGCCCGAGCATCTGCTGTTCGGCCTGCGCGCGGCGCTCGACATGCTGTTCGAGGAGGGGCTCGACAACGTCCACCGCCGCCACTGGCTGCTCGCCGAGGCGGTGCGCCGCGCGGTCGGCGTGTGGGCCGAGGGACAGGCGATCGGCTTCAACATCGTCGAGGCGGGCGAGCGCTCGGACTCGGTGACCTGCGTGACTGTCAACGGCCACGATCCCGAGGCGATCCGCGCCTACTGCAACCAGAAATGCGGCGTGATCCTGGGCCACGGCATCGGCGAGCTGTCGGGCAAGGCGTTCCGCATCGCCCATATGGGCCACGTCAATGCGCCGATGATCCTCGGCACCCTGGGCGTCGTCGAGACGGCCTTGGGCGCGCTCGAGATCCCGCATGCCAAGGGCGGCGCGCAGGCGGCGATCGACTGGCTGAGCGAGCAGGTGAAGGCGTAACGGCACAACTGCAAAGGGCCAAAGTCGCCGACTTCTGCGCCCGCTTTTGTTTGCTCAGCGCTTGCCGCGGCGGAACAGCATGGTGATGTTGCGTCGACGATTCTCGAAGCCCTCGGCGAAGCGACAGGCCGAGGTCTGGTGGAACAGCATGCCGCGGAACAACAGCGCGCGGTTCTCGGCATAGGCGAAGGATTTCTGCTTGGCGCCGATCTGGCTCAGGTGCAGGCGGATGCGATAGCCGTCGGCGTTGTAGTCGTTGAAGGTCCAGTCGGGTGGCGCGGCGACATTCCACATCTCCAGCCCGCCGCCACCGGGCGCCAGGTTGGCGCCGTCCGGGGTGATCCAGAAATTCAGGCTGATGTCGGACTGGTCGGCATGGATGTCGGTGCCCGGGCGTTGATGCTGGCAGACGAACGACCACCAGTAGGTGAGATGATGCTCGGCGAGCAGCTCGGGCACGGTGGCCTTGAGCTCGGCCGCGAGCTGCAGCAGCAGCGGACTGACGAACCCCGATTCCGGATAGGCGCCGAGATAGCCCTGGCGATAGGAGCGCCGCCACACCGTCGATTCGAGGCAAAAGCGCTGGAGCTGCGCCAGCGCGGCGGGCGACAGCAGGTTGTCGATGCAGGCCACGTCGCCGCCGTCGCGAAAGTTCTGCGCCACCGCCGCGCCGTCGTTGCGCGAAGCATGCGCGGCGGCTCGGCCAGCGCGCGGCCCCAGGCGCCTTCCAGCTTCACCCTCGGCGCCACGGTGCCGGCCTTGTCGAGGATCTGGTTGAAGTGGCGGCGCGTCTCTTCGCGCTGCGCGGCGGGCATGGGCAGCAAGGTGCCGACGGGCAAGCCGTGCAGGCGCTCGAGATAGTCGAGCTGCTCGAGATTGTGCAGGGCGAGATGGACCGGCGTGCCGGCCGCGTCCTCGGAAGGCGGCGGTGTGGCCTGGAGCACGGCATCGAAATCGGCGAGCGCCGCATCGCGCTCGTCCAACGCGGCGCGGACGCGCGCCAGCAAGGCGCGCGCCTCGGCGTGTCCGGGCGAAGCCTCGACCGCCCGCAGCACCTGCGCCTTGGCCCCGGCGAGATCTCCGAGCTGGAGATTGATCGCCGCGAGCGCCACCAGGATCGGCAGTGACGGTCGTTCGGCTGCGA
>VBAF01000130.1:6119-6496 GCA_005884705.1 Alphaproteobacteria bacterium | reverse complement strand
GGCTGACGACGCGGGCGGCAGCTACGACGAAGAGGCCAGCGTCCTCGGCGGCACCGGTATCACCGTCCGGGACGACCGGGCCGTCTGCGTCCACGCCGGTTTCTGCGGCAACCGCGTGTCCAACGTCTGGAAGCTGGCGTCCAAGACCGACGAGTCGATCGTGCGGGCGCAGGTCATCGCCATGGTCGAGCGCTGCCCCTCGGGCGCGCTGACCTACCAGCTCGACCCCGACACCGTGGTCGAGCCGCTCCTGCCGCAGGCCATCGCGGTCACCGACGACGGCCCGCTGTGGGTCACCGGCGGGATCCCGGTCGCGGCCGGCGGCGGCGAGCTCGAGCGACGTAACCGCGTCACGCTGTGCCGCTGCGGCCAGTCGG
>VBAF01000130.1:0-6022 GCA_005884705.1 Alphaproteobacteria bacterium | reverse complement strand
GGGCGTGGGCCCGCGCCGCCGAGGACGCGGGCTTCGCCCACCTGATGGCCTACGACCACCTGCTCGGCGCGTCGGCCGAGCTCTTCCCGGACGGCACCGGACCCTTCCCGTCCATCCCGTACACCGACGAAAACACGTTCCACGAGGTCCTCGTCCTGTTCAGCCACCTGGCCGCGGTCACGGAGCGCCTCCACTTCGTCACGAGCGTCCTCGTGCTCCCGCAGCGGCCGGCCGCGATGGTCGCCAAGCAGGCCGCGACCCTTGACCTCCTGAGCGGCGGGCGGTTCCGGCTGGCCGTCGGCGTCGGCTGGAACTGGGCCGAGTACGAGGCGCTCGGTGCCGACTTCTCCACCCGGGAGAGCCGGATGGAGGAGCAGATCGAGGTGATGCGCCGGCTGTGGACCGAGCCGGTGGTCGATTTCTCCGGCAAGTGGGTGAAGTTCGAGACCATGCGTATGGATCCCAAGCCGATCCAGAAGCCGCACGTGCCGATCATTGTCGGCGGCTACGCCGACGCGGCCTTCCGGCGGGCGGTGAAGTTCGGCGCCGGCTGGTACGGCTTCAACTGCGATCCGGCGCGGACCAAGGAGATGCTGGGCAAGCTCGACGCAGCCTTCGCCAAGGCCGGCAAGAAGCGCGGGCCCGGCTACCAGATCATCATCACGCCGCCGATGTCGATGAAGATGGACGCGATGCAGGAATATGCCGCGCTCGGCGTCGATCGGCTGGTGCTCAATCTCGGCGGCCAGAAGCCCGAGCAGGTCGACAAGCGCCTGCCCGAGATCGGCGGCCTGGTGAAGATGGCGGCCTGATCGGATGCTGCTCGAAACTCTGCTGCCGCTCGGCAAGGTCGATCCCGGGCTGCGCGCGCCGGAGGTGCCGCTCGATCTGGCCACCATCGGCCGCGACGCGCGGCTCTTGGAGGAGATCGGCTACGAGGGCCTCGTCGTCGAGGAGACCAAGGACGATCCCTTCATCCTGATGGCGCTGGCGGCGCAGGCGACCGAGCGGCTCAAGATCGGCACCTCGGTCGCGATCGCCTTCCCGCGCAGCCCGACCGTGACGGCGATGAGCGCCTGGACGCTGGCCAAGCTCAGCAAGGGCCGCTTCACGCTCGGCCTCGGCAGCCAGGTCAAGGCGCATATCGAGCGCCGCTACGGCCTGCCCTGGTCGCCCGCCGGGCCGTGGATGCGCGAGTACGTCCACGCCGTGCGCGCGGTGTGGAACCACTGGCAGACCGGCGCACCGCTCGACGTCAAGGGCCCGCATTACGCGATCAATCTCATGGTGCCGCTGTTCAATCCCGGGCCGATCGAGCATCCCGACATCCCGATCCATGTCGCCGCGGTGAACTCGGTGATGTGCCGCACCGCCGGCGAAGTGGCCGACGGCATCCGCGTCCATCCGGTCTGCACGCCGTCCTACATCGAGCAGGTGATGCTGCCCGCAGTGCGCGCCGGCGCCGCCAAAGCCGGCCGATCGCTCGAGGATTTCCAGGTCTGCATGAAGCCGCTGGTCGCGTCGGCCGCGACCGAGACGGAGCTGGTGCCCAAGGTGCGCGACGTGCGCGCCCGCATCTCCTTCTATGCCTCGACGCCGCAGTATCGTGCGGCCTTCGCGCATCACGGGTTGGGCGATCTCGCCGACGAGCTGAAACTCTTGTCGCGCGCGCAGCGCTGGGAGGAGATGCCGCAGAAGATCAGCGACGAGGTGCTGCACAGCTACGTCACCGTCGGCACCTACGACCAGATCGCGCAGAAGCTCACCGCAGAGCCTGGGGCCCGTGCGCCGCACGATCCTCGGCGGTCCCTGACGTGTCGCCGCCGGTCCAGCCTGTCGCCAGCGACGAGAAGCTTCCGGCATCGGCCGATGTCGTGGTGATCGGCGCCGGCATCGCCGGCTGCACCGCGGCCTGGGAGCTCGCCAAGCGCGATTTCTCGGTCGCGCTGATCGACAAGGGGCGGGTCGGCGGCGAGCAGACCAGCCGCAACTGGGGCTGGGTGCGCCAGCAGCATCGCGACCTGCGCGAGCTGCCGCTTGCCATGAAGAGCCTCGAGATCTGGGGCGAACTCAACCGGGAGATCGGCGCCGAGACCGGTTTCCGCCGCACCGGGCTGCTCTACGTGACGACGCGGTCGGCCGACTTCGCGCAATGGGAAGCCTGGACGCTCAGGGCGCGCGAGTACCAGATGCACAGCAAGGTGCTCTCTCCCGCCGAGTCAAAGGCACTGACCCCCGGCAGCGTGCCGGACTGGATCGGCGGCGTGCACTCGCCGACCGACGGCCGCGCCGAGCCGTCGCTCGCGGGCCCCGCCATCGCCGAAGCGGCGCGCAGGCTGGGCGCAACCATCCACCAGGACTGTGCCGCACGCGGGCTCGATAAGGAGGCCGGCCGGATTTCCGGCGTGATCACCGAGAAAGGCATGCTCCGCACGCAGGCCGTGCTGCTGGCCGGCGGCGCATGGAGCGGGCTGTTCTGCCGCCGGCATGGGCTGCGACTCGCACAGGCCGGCGTGAAGTCGACCTCGTTCTCGACCGCGCCCGCGCCCGAGATCACGGAGGGCGGCCTCTCGATGCCCGACGTCACGATCCGCCGCCGGCTCGACGGCGGCTATACGGTCGGGTTGGGCGGCCGCGGGCTGGTCGAGCTGTCGCCGCAGGGTCTGCTCTACGCCCGCGACTTCTGGCCGACCTTCAAGAAGCGACGTTGGGGCCTCAGCTTCGCGGTCGGCCGCTCGTTCTTCGACGGGCCCGAGATGCTGGCGCGCTGGGCGTTCGACAAGCCCTCGCCGTTCGAGCGCCATCGCACGCTCGATCCCGGCGCCGATCCCAAGCTGGTGCAGCTCGGCCTGACGCGGCTCGGCGAGCACTATCCGGCGCTCGCCAACCTCAAGGTCGCAAACGCGTGGGGCGGCTTCATCGATTCGACGCCCGACGGCATCCCGGTGATCTCGGCGGTCGAGACAATGCCCGGCCTCTATCTCTCGACCGGCTACAGCGGCCACGGCTTCGGCATCGGTCCGGGCGCCGGCCGGCTCGCCGCCGATCTCATCTCGGGTGACCCGCCGAGCGTCGACCCGCATCCCTTCCGCTACAGCCGCATGATCGACGGCAGCGACCTCGGCGAGCCGGGAATGATGTAGTCAATTCCTCCCCATTCAGATGGGGAGGAAAGCTACGCCGCTTTTGCGCGGTCGAGCTCGGCCGCGCCCGCCCGCAGGCGCGGGATCAGCTCGCGGCCGAAATCGATCGTGTCCTCGAACGGATCGAAGCCGCGGATCAGGAAGGAGTGGATGCCGAGCTTGTAGTATTCGAGCAGCGCCCGCGCGACCTGCTCGGGCGTGCCGACCAGGCACGAGGTGTTGCCCGTCGCGCCGGTCGCCTCGGCGATCGGCATCCACAGCCGCTCGTCGTGCGTCTCGCCCTGGGCCGCGAAGTCGAGCAGCCGGCGCGCCGAGTGGTCGAGCGGCTTCTTGGCGTTACCGAATCCGGTCGGATCGCCGGGCTGCTGGATCGATTCGAGGATCTTGCGCGCGCGATCCCAGGCGGCGCCCTCGGTCGCGGCGAGGATCGGGCGGAACGACATGTTGAAGGTCGGCGTGCGGCCGTAGGTGGCGGCGCGCGCCTTGAATTCGGCCATGCGCTGCGCCGTGGCGGCCAGCGGCTCGCCGAACATCGCGAACACGTCGCAGTGCTTGGCGCCCATCGCCAGCGCGCCTTCCGACGAGCCGCCGAAAAACAGCAGCGGATGGGGCCGCTGCAACGGGTGGACGTCGGACTTGGCGCCGCGCACCGTGTAGAACTCACCCTTGAAGTCGAAGCGCTTGTCGCTCGACCAGGCGCGCTTCATCACCTCGATATATTCGGCGGCGCGGCGGTAGCGCACGTCCTTGGGCGCGAAATCGCCGTCACCCTCCTGCTCGGCGTCGCTCGCGCCTGAGATGATGTGCAGGGCGAGGCGGCCCTCGGTCAGGTGATCGAAGGTCGCGATCTTGCGCGCGGCCAGCGTCGGCGCGACGAAGCCCGGCCGATGGGCGATCAGGAAGCCCAGCCGCCTGGTGTGCTGCGCGGCGTACTGCGCCACCAGGAAGCCCTCGGCCGACGAGGCGGTGTAGCCGACCAGCGCGAGGTCGAAGCCTGCCTCGTCGTGCGCCTGCGCATAGGCCTTGAGGTAGGGCGCCGAGATGCCGCCCTTGATGATATGGACCGTGGCCCCGCTCGCCGGCGGGGTCACGCCGATCATGCCGATGACGCGCACGGGCATCGGCTCAGTCCGCGGCGAGCGCGCGGCCGGTCACCTCGCGGTAGCGCTGCTCGCGCATGGCGCGGCGCGGATCACCCATGTCGGCGTCCTCCCATTCCGGCACCCAGCCGTCGCGGCCCTGCACGTAGTTGCGGTTGCTCTGGCGCGGGTTGCGGTTGACCAGCGGCCGGGCATAGAGCGGATGGGTGATGCTGCGGATCTCGTGCTCGATCTCGAACAGCTTCTTGCCGGTCGCCGGATCGACGATGTCGTTGAAGCGATACTGGTACTGGTTGCTCTCCTCGGTGAGGATCTTGCGCTCGACCAGCGCCTTGTGCGGCTTGGAGAAGTTGGCGACATAGACTTGGATGTGATGGCCGTCGTAAGCCGCGGGCTTCTTGTCGGTCTCACGGAACACCAGCTCCTGGCCGTAGCCGACCGAGACGTGCGCCGCCCCGTCCTTCACCGACGCCATCGTGCCCATCACCTTGCCGTAGAAGTCGGCGATGCCCTTGGCAGCCTTCTTCGGCACATCGAACTCGACATAGGGCATGCCGAGAACCATGCCGGCGAAGCGCTCGGACGGCTCGTAGACGACGAACTCGTTGCCCCACGGGCAGGTCGCGGTGACGTGGCCGGCGTGCTGCTTGAAGGAGAACTGGGTGCCCTCGAGCGGCTTCTTCATGTTCTCCAGCCGCTTCACCAGCAGCTCGCGGCCGGGGATCACCAGGGCCGTGCGGCCGCGCAGCTTCTGCGCCTTGCCGGTCGGCAGATGGAACTGGCTGCGCCCGGCATTGACCCACATATTGTCGACGCTGGTCATCAGGTAGGGGTCGCGCGTCAGCCCCAGGCCGCTGATGTAGAACAGCGTCGCCAGCCCCTGATCGGGCACCAGCAGGTTGACGTGCTCCAGACCCACGATATTGCCGAGGTCCTCCGCACTGCGGTCATACTGCTTGGCCATCGCTTGCCTCCGTTCGATCTGGCGGACATTCTAGCGCGTTTCCCGCCGCCCGGTGGAGGGCCCCCGCGCCATGATCACGAAATTCGACAGCTCCTATGTCGGCACCGTCGACATGGAGAATCTCGGCTATCTCGGCACGCCGATCAACGACCGATGGTATTCCAACGACCAGCTCGCTGGTGCACTGCACAAGTCGGTCGCCTACGCCCAGAAGATGGATGGGCTGGGCTACGACACCTTCTGGATGGCGGAACATCATTTCCAGCCCGAAGGCACCGAGTGCATCCCCAACCTGCTGATGCTGGCGATGCACCTGGTCAACCAGACCAAGCACCTCAAGATCGGCTGCGGCTTCAACGTCGTGCCGATGTGGCATCCGCTCCGGCTGGCCGAGGATTATGCGGTTGCAGACATACTGAGCGGCGGGCGGGTGATCTTCGGCGTGGCGCGCGGCTACCACACCCGCGAGGTCGAGACCTTCGGCTCCCCGCTCACCGACCAGGACGCCAACCGCGAGCTGTTCGAGGAAGGCGTCGACATCCTGTTCAAGGCCTTCACCGAGGAACGCTTTAGCCACAAGGGCAAGTACTACACGCTACCGCCCGAGGTGCCGTACCGCGGCTACACCTTGAAGGAGATCAGCCTGGTGCCGCGGCCGCAGCGCCTGCCGGTCGAATGCTGGCAGCCGATCCAGTCGGGCTCGCCGCGCGCTTTCGACTTCATGGCCAAGCACGGCATCAGCGGCGTGATCGGCGGCGGCTCGGCCGAGGGCGGCGCCGTCGATCGCCACATGACCGAGTTCCGTGCAGCCTACG
>VBAF01000129.1 GCA_005884705.1 Alphaproteobacteria bacterium | reverse complement strand
CGCCTGGTAGACGGACAGGTGGGGAGTCATGGTGTGATAGCTCACCGAGCTGAAATTGACGATCGAGCCGCCGCCCGCCTTTCTCATGCCAGGGACCACGGCCTGGATGGCGAAGTAGGCGTGGCGCAGGTTGACCGCGATGCGCTCGTCCCAGAACTCGGGCGTCACGTCCTCGATCTTGTGGCGGTCGTCGCGCGCGGCATTGTTGACCAGTACCGTGATCGGCCCAAGCGCCGCAGCGGTCTCGGCGATCGCCGCCTGGTAGGCCTTGACGTCGCGGATGTCGCATTTCAGGAACAGTGCGCCGGTCTTCTTCGCGACCGCCGTCGCGGCCGGCTCGTCGATGTCGACGAAGCCCACCTTGGCGCCCTGTTCGGCGAAATGTTCGACGATGGAAGCGCCGATACCCGAACCGCCGCCCGATACGAACACGGCACGATCTTTCAGGCTGGGGTAGGAAGCAAAGGGTGGCATGACGGGCCTACAGGTTGGAGAGATGGAAGGCGATCTCGCCCCCGGGGGCCGAGCGCTGCCAAGCCGACCCGGCCGTTGGCGTGGCTCACCGGCTCGACGCAGAAATAGCGCTGGCCGGGCGGACTGTAGATCACGGCGTGACGGAAAGGCGCGGACGCTTCGAGCTCGAGCCGGCGGCGGCGCTGCGGCCAGGCGATCGTCGCGCGGCCGTCCCAGCCGTCGAAGCAATTGTCGAGCATGACGCTGTCGGGATGACGGCCGCAGCCGAAGTCCCATTCCGGCGGAACGGGAATGCGCTCGACCGGCAGGACCTCGGCATCGGCGCGCCACACTGCCTGCGTGCGGCAGGTGAGCACGCAATCGGGGTCGCGCACGAAGAACGGATGCAGGCCGATGCCTGCCGGCACCGGGCGGTCCTCGAGGTTCTCCAGCACGATGCGGATCGACAGCCGGTCGTCGCCCAGCCGATAGGATTGCCGCGCCCGATAGCGGAAGGGCCAGCCGCCCTGCTCTGCCGCGGCTTCGTGCTCGTAGACGATCTCGGCCGAGACCCCGTCGCAGCGCTCCGGTCGCCAAGCATGGGCCCAGCCGTCGCCATGCATCGGATGGGCGGTGCCGGGCCAGTTGCGCGCGAGCTGGAACGTCTCGCCCCCGAATTCGAGGCGACCGTCGCGGATGCGGTTGGAGTACGGCACCAGCGGATAGAGGGCGGCAGCGTTGCCCTGGCCCGAAGCCACGGCGGCCTCGGTCATCGGCCGCAGGATATCGACCTCATCCACGGTGAAGCGCGCGACCGAGCCGCCGGCCGCCGGGGCGAGATCGACGGCAAGACGGCCTGTCCTCAGCGCCAAAAGAGTCATAGGCTTGACCTAGCACGGCGGCGCACTTCTTGCAGAGACTGCCGGCGGAGGGAGACGACATGACCGACGATCTCAACGGAAAATGGGAGTTGAGCCGGCGCAAGGTCCTGGCCGGCGCTGCAGGCCTCGGCCTGCTTGGCCCGTCTGGAGCGCTCGCGCAGGCGGGCGGGCCCTGGAGCCAGGCGCCCAAGAGCAAGGTCGACCGGCTGAACTTCGTCGTCTGGACCTATGGCGACATCTATGCGCGCATCGCCAAGCAGTTCGAGGCGGATTGGGGCGTCAAGGTCGATTCGACGATCTCGTCGTTCAACGACCATCCGACCAAATTGGCGACGATGTACGCCGCCGGCGAGAAGATCGACGTGTCGCAATCCTCGCCCTTCTCGTTTCCCAACTTCGTGGCGCAAGGCCTGGTCGAGCCGCTCGACGACATGCCGGGCGCCAAGGAATACGCCGCCGACTTCACGCCTTTCACCAAGCAGGTCGCGATGGTGAACGGCAAGCTGATGGGCCTGCCCTACTTCGCGACGGCGTGGGTCTGGAACTACTACAGCGACATGCTGGAGAAGCTGAAGATCGACAAGCCGTTCACGACCTACGAGGAGTTCATCGAGCACTGCGTCAAGGCAGGACGGTGTCTCGCGCTACCCCGTGCTGTGGGTGGCGGGCGTCGGCCTCGAGCAGCTGCCCGGCACCTGGTACCAGATGACCTGGAACCGCGGCGGTGTGTTCTTCGACAAGCAGGGCAACCACATGCTGGGCGCCGGCTCGGTCGCCCGCGAGACGCTGAAATGGTGGGCCAACACCTTCGAGAAGGGCCTCGACATCGCCGATCCTGAATCGCTCAAGGTCCAGTTCACCAGCTCGGCCAAGGCGTTCGGCGCCGGAAAGAACCTCTATCGCGGACCGAACCACCACTACGGCCTGAACATCGCCAACGATCCCGCGCAGTCGCCGATCGCCGGCAAGGTCAAGGTCATGGGCTCGCCGGGCGACGGCAAGACGATCGCCGACGCCCACGTCTACTTCCTGTGCACGGCCAACCGCAACAAGGAGTGGGCGTGGAAGCTGCTGCAGTATCTCGGCGGCAAAACCAAGGACGGCAACTACACGCAGGCCATTAGCCTCGCCAAGGACGCCATGCTGGGCTCGGGCTACCAGTCGGTGATGAACAGCGACGTCATCAAGACCGGCTGGGCGCCGTGGGGCGACGTGCCGGAGATCCTGAAGATCTGGGACAAGTCGGCCTACATCGCCGAGGTCTGCTCCTCGATCTATCAGCCCTGGCATTTCCCGTGGACCGACCAGCTCAACATCGAGGTCCAGAAGTGCCTGACCGGCCAGATCACTCCCGATGTGTGCTGCGACAACCTGATCAAGGGCATCGCCGACGCCAAACGCAAGGTCTGACACCCTGACCAGCGTCGCCCAGCCGCCGATCGCCGTTCGCCGCCGGCGCTGGCTGCGCGGTGAGCTGTCGGCCCGGCAGTTCGCTCTGGCGATGAACCTGCCGACGCTCGTCTTCCTGGGCGCGGTGCTGGCCTATCCCGTGATCTATGCGGGCTATCTCTCGGTCCACAAGGTCGGCCTCGCCCAGCTGCGGCGCGGCGAGTTCCCGTTCAGCGGCTGGGAGAATTACGGCCGCGTGCTCGAGGACCCGCTGTTCTGGATGGCGATGAAGAACACGCTGGTGTTCACCGCCATCACCGTGATCAGCGAGATCGTGCTGGCGGTGGCGATTGCGCTGCTGATCAACCAGACGAGCATCTGGACCTCGCGCGTCACGCGTTTCCTGATTTTACTGCCCTATGCCATCCCGCCGATCTGCAACGGCCTGATCTGGTCGTTCCTCTACAGCTTCCAGCTCGGATTCCTGAACCGCATCCTGTTCAGCCTCGGGCTGATCCACGACCCGGTGAACTGGGCCGGCAATCCCGACACCGCGCTCTACGCGGTGACGGTTCCCTACATCTGGCGCACCCTGCCCTTCGCCATCATCCTGGTGCATGCCGCCCTGCAGGGCATCCCGCGCGAGCTCTACGAGCAGGCGGCGATCGACGGCGCCAACGCCTGGCATCGCTTCCGGCAGATCACCCTGCCGATGCTGCAGCAGATCATCGCCATCATCCTGATCCTGCGCACCGCCTTCGCCTTCGCCGTGTTCGAGGAGATCCTGGCGATCACCCAGGGCGGACCGGGCGACGCCACCTGGGTCGCCGCCTGGTACAGCTACAAGATCACCTTCTCGCCGCCCAACAACTTCGGCATGGGCGCGGCCTCGGCCTTCATCCTGGCCCTGATGATCGCGGCGATCGCGCTGGTCTATCTGCGCGCCGTCTACCGCCGGGTGCAGCTCTGATGTTCAAGCTGTCGCTGCCCAACCGGCTCGCCCTGCATGTCGCCAACCTCGCGGTGATCGCCGTCATCCTGCTGCCGCTCGCCGCCGTCATCATCGGCAGCATCCAGTCGGAGAAATCGCTGCAGGCCGACACCCGCCGCCTGCTGCCGCCTGAAGTCACGGGCGACAACTTCCTCGTGATCCTGACCCAGGGCGAGCAAAGGGGCCGCATCTTCGACCAGGCGACGTACCTGCCCGACAACATCAAGAAATTCTACCGCGCCTTCGCCAACTCGCTGATCGTCGCCAGCTCGGTCACCTTCCTCACCCTGCTGTTCGGCGCGCTGTCGGCCTACACCATCGCGCGATTGCGCTACCGATGGACGCTGTTCCTGCTGCAGGCCAACATCGTCTCGCGCTTCGTGCCGGCGATCGTGCTGATGATCCCGCTCTACATCGTCATGCGCTCGCTGGGCCAGCTCAACTCGCTGAGCGGCGTGATCCTCGCCGAGACCGGCTTCCTGCTGCCATACGCCATCCTGATCCTGGCCCCCTATTTCGATGCCATCCCGTCCGAGCTCGAGGAGGCGGCGCGCATCGACGGCTGCAGCCGGCTTCGCGCCTTCGTGCACATCGTTCTGCCTCTGGCCACGCCCGCGCTGGCAGCTTGCGGCGTCATCATGTTCATCGTGTCGTGGCACGAACTCCTGATCCCGCTGATCCTGAACGCCCGCCCCGAGTTCATGACCCTCCCGGTCGTGATCGCGAGCTTGGTCGGCGACGTGTTCGTCTTCTTCAACCTGATGATGGCAATCTGCCTGCTCGCGCTGCTGCCGACAGTCGTGCTGGTCGCACTCCTGCAGAAATACATCGTCGAGGGGCTGGCCGCCGGTGCGGTCAAAGGCTGACGGCAGGCGCCTCCTTCGCCTATGATCCGCGCCGTCATCAACGGAACGGACAGAGGGAACGCCGATATGTCGTCGAACATGCTGAAGAAGCGCCTGCAAGCCGGCAAGGCCTGCGTCAATGCCTGGCTCGCCATCCCCAGCGGCTTCTCGGCCGAGGTCATGGCGCAGTGCGGCTGGGACAGCGTCACCGTCGACATGCAGCACGGCGTGCAGGACTACCAGTCAATGGTCGCCTGCTTCCAGGCGATGGGCCAGCATCCGATCACGCCGCTGGTGCGCGTGCCGTGGAATGAGCCCGGCATCGTCGGCAAGGTGCTCGACGGCGGCGCCTGGGGCGTGATCTGCCCGATGGTGAATAATGCCGCCGAAGCCAAGGCGCTGGCCTCCTATGCGCTCTATCCGCCCAGGGGCAAGCGCAGCAACGGCCCGATCCGCGCCGGCGCCTATGGTGCGGCGACGCCCTACCAGGCGACCGCCAACGACGAGGTGCTGATCATCCCGATGATCGAGACCCAGGAGGCGATCGACAACATCGACGCCATCCTCGACGTGCCGGGCATCAGCGGCATCTATGTCGGCCCGTCCGATCTCGGCCTGTCGCTCGGCCTGGTGCCGAAGCTCGACCGCGACGAGCCGCAGGTCCTCAAGATCTACGAGAAGCTCACCGCCGCCTGCAAGAAGCGCAAGCTGTTCGCCGGCATCCACAACGGCACGGCGAGCTACGCCGCCAAGGCGTTCGGCATGGGATTCCAGTTCTGCACGATCGCCAACGACTCCGGCCTGATGGCAATGGCCGCCAGGGGCGCCGTCAACGGCTTCCGCAAGGACGTCGGCGCAGCCGCCGACAAGTAGGCCGCGAGGCGCTGGCACGCCCTTTGCTCCTCCGCCGGCAAATCAACCGGCGGAGGGAGCGATGAGCGGACTAGGCGGCCTCAACAAGGCGCCCGATGGCGTGGTCATCGGGCTGGTGCAGATCCAGAACCCCGTCGTCGTCACCAAGGAGGACCTGGCCCGCCAGACCGACCGCGTCTGCGCGCTCGTCGCCAAGGCGCGGCGCAATCTGGCGACCATGGACCTGGTGGTCTTCCCGGAATATTC